>CAJZEA010000021.1:0-13456 GCA_915066515.1 uncultured Neisseria sp.
GTTTGGTGATTTCGACAATCATGCGGCCGGCTTCGAGGAACAATTCTTTGCGGCCGGCATGGGTGGCGAGGTAGGAGCCGTTGCCGGGCAGGGACAGGCCGAGCGCCTCAGTCAGACAGTTCATGGAGTTGGCGGTGAACATGCCGGAGCAGGAGCCGCAGGTCGGGCAGGCGTTTTGTTCGACTTCTTCGACCTGTTGGTTGCTGACATTGTCGTCTGCCGATTCAATCATGGCGTCAATCAAGTCCAAGCGGCGTTCGGGCTGGATATTTGCCACGCCGATGACCTTGCCCGCTTCCATCGGACCGCCGGAAACGAAGATGGTCGGGATGTTCAATCGCATGGCGGCAATCAGCATTCCCGGAGTGATTTTGTCGCAGTTGGAAATGCACACCAGCGCGTCGGCGCAGTGGGCGTTGACCATGTATTCGATAGAGTCGGCAATCAAATCGCGGCTGGGCAGGGAGTACAGCATGCCGCTGTGTCCCATGGCGATGCCGTCGTCGATGGCGATGGTGTTGAATTCTTTGGCGATTGCGCCCGCTTTTTCGATTTCACGGGCAACCAGTTGGCCCATGTTGTGCAGGTGGACATGGCCGGGCACGAATTGGGTGAAGGAGTTGGCAACGGCGATGATGGGCTTGCCGAAGTCGGTTTCCATCACGCCGGTGGCGCGCCACAATGCGCGTGCACCCGCCATATTGCGGCCGTGGGTGGAGGTTTTGGAGCGGTATTCTGGCATGGAGTATTCCTCAGAGGGATGGTATTTTGAAAGACGAGCCGTCTGAAATAAAGGTATCGACTTGAGCAACCTTTGTTTCAGACGGCCTTTAGACCGGTATTTTATATGAAATACCGCATAATAAGAAATGCTTTAAGGCAAACGAAAGGTCGTCTGAAACAAGGTTTCGACTTTGCGAAAACAGGTTTTCAGACGACCTTGATGGCAAGGGGGATTTATTAATCGAACTTATCCGATTCGTACAACTCATCCCCACGCAGCTTGAGGTAGCGGGTAACTAGCTACAATCCCAGCTATATGCTACTTTGGAAAAATCTAGTTTGGCTAAATCGTCGGGGTGAATGAAGAAACCGCCCACACCCAGGTCTCCCCATATGATTTCTATCCCGTCCTCCCATTCACTTTGCAGTTGGAACAGCAGGATATAGTCTTTCAATTCATCGTGCTCTTCGCGTGGGTCATTTTGGGTGAAATCAGGGTAACCGCCTATCTGGTGGCCACCACTGAAGCTTTCCATGACTTCATATTCCAAATCTTCATTGCTGTGAATCTGCCAGAAATTTTCGTTCTTACCGCCTTCATACCTTTCCAAAATTTGTGAGAAACGGTAGTCGCCATAACTGACAAGCTGCGTTCCCTGTTCGAACGACATGGCAAAGGACTGTTCAGGATTATGCGGCAGGCCGAATTTTTCGCCGTAGTAATGCGGATAATCCGACTGCTGGAGGCTGTCATCTTCCACTACGTCGGCATGATAAATTACGCGGAAGCTGTCATTGTTGAGCAGATTATCCAGATCGCAGCCGTATAAATCGTCACTGTGGATGAAAAACTGCAACAGACCTTGTCGGGGAAAATTCTCCAGCGGTGGCGTTTGGGCGAAGTTGATTTGTGCCAACAGCGTGAGCGGATCACCATTTGCCGTGTGTGGATATTCGGCACCGAGCGGCAAATAGGGAGCGCCTCCGACTTTGCTGTCCCAGCGGCGCAGGCTGCTTTTGTCTGCAGGTGACAGCTTGATGCGGACAACGGGTTTTTCAGTAGACAAAAGCTGCTGCCGGTAGGGAGCGATGAGCGGATTTTCCCAGTTTATCATTTCATTTTCCTTTTAGTTTTTCAGTGAATTAACGATATAAAGGTTGTCTGAAACCACATTATTGTCAAACCGAAATCAATTTTCAGACGACCTAAAAACTTATACTTTTCTGGTTTTCATGGCTTATTTCAAAGCCGTTTTCCAGTCCAAACCGCCGAGGGAGGGGACTTGGGTGATACTGTGGTCGGCGAGGTTGATGGCGGTCAGTTCGCCGCCCCAAAGTGCGCCGGTATCGAGGGAGAGGATGTTGTCGGTGTTCATAAAGCCCAGCGAAGACCAGTGCCCGAAGACGATGGTGTGGCTGAGGTTTTGCCTGTCGGGGGCTTTGAACCAAGGGCGCAGGTTCGGGGGCATTTTTTTGAGGGTGGATTTGTAGTCGTAGTCGAGTTCGTTTTTCAGTGTCAGCGCGCGCATTCGGGTGAAGACGTTGAGAATCATGCGCAGGCGGTCGTAGCCGGTCAGATCGTCGCGCCATTCGGCGGGTTTGTTGCCGTACATTTTGGAGAAAAACTTTTTGTATTTTTTGCCGCGCAGTTCGGCTTCGGTTTCGCTGGCAAGCAGTTCGGCGCGGGCGATGGTCCACTGGGGCAGGATGCCGGCGTGAACCATAACATGGCGCACGCCTTTGATCAGCAGGGGCTGGAAGCGCAGCCAATCGAGCATTTTTTTGCTGTCGGGGTGTTGGAGGATGGGGGTGATGGTGTCGCTGCGCTTGACCGTGCCTTCGCCGTAGCCGACGGCAAGCAGGTGCAGGTCGTGGTTGCCGAGAACCATGCGGACGCTGCTTTCGTGTTCCATGCAGAATTGGAGGACTTCGAGGGATTTGGGGCCGCGGTTAACGATGTCGCCGACGAGCCAGAGGGTGTCTGTACCGTGGTTGAAGTTGATTTTGTCGAGCAAAAGGGTGAGTTCGTCGAAGCAGCCTTGAATATCGCCGATTGCGTAGTGTGCCATTGTTGTTATTGTCCGATAGTGTGTGGTGTTTCAGACGACCTTTGGCTTGTGGGAGGTCGTCTGAAAACGGGTTGCGTGTCTTATGCGTTCAGTACCAGCACGGCTTCGGCTTCGACCTGCACGCCTTTGGGCAGGGAAGCGACACCGACGGCGGCGCGGGCGGGGAAGGGTTCTTGGATGAATTCTGCCATGACTTCGTTGAAGACGGCGAAGTTGGCAAGGTCGGTCAGGTAGGCGTTGAGTTTGACGATGTCGCCCAGCGTGCCGCCTGCGGCTTCGGCAACGGCTTGCAGGTTTTTAAAGACTTGGCGGGCTTCGGCGCGGAAGTCGCCGTTGCCGACAACGGTCATGGTGGCGGGATCGAGGGGAATTTGACCGCTCATGTAAACGGTGTCGCCCGCGCGCACGGCTTGGCTGTATGCGCCGATGGCGGCGGGGGCTTTGTCGGTGTGGATGATGGTTTTGGACATGATTTTCTCCTGTTGTCGGGGTCGTCTGAAAGTGGGGGGCTTCGATAAAAACGGTGTCGATTATCGTATAAAACCGAGTGATTGTGTAGGGTATTGACGTTTTCAGACGGCCTGATAAAGCGGCAGCCCGCAGGCGTTACGGTTTGGCGTATCAAAGTCGTCTGAAAAAGTGGGTGGCTACAAAAAGCATTGCAACAAATCGTTTAAAAATAACCATCCCTGCTCGGTTGGGCGGAACACGGTCGGGTCGGTTTCCAGCAGACCTTTTTGCCTTGCCGTTTCGATTTGCGCCATGATTTTGGCGGCGGGTACGCCCGTGCGTTCCTGCAACATCGCGGCGGGTACGCCGTCGGTCAGACGCAGGGCGTTCATCATGAATTCGAACGGCAAATCTTCGGCGGCAACGGTTTTGCGTTCGACGGCTTCACTCGGCTGACTTTGCATTAGAGCGAGGTAGTCGTTGGGATGGCGGCGGCGGACGGTGCGCTCGATGCGGTCGGGGTAGGAAATTTTGCCGTGCGCACCCGCGCCTATGCCTAAATAATCGCCGAACTGCCAGTAGTTCAAATTATGGCGGCACTGCATGGCGGGTTTCGCAAAAGCCGATGTTTCGTAGTGGATAAAGCCCGCGCCTTCCAGCGCGCCGTGTACCGCGTCTTCGATGTCGAGGGCGGCTTCGTCTTGCGGTAAACCTTTCGGCGGCGTATGACCAAACGGCGTGTTCGGCTCCATGGTCAGATGATACGCGCTGATGTGGGTCGCGCCCGTGGCGATGGCAGTTTGCACATCGTCCAATGCCGTCTGAACGGTTTGGTTCGGCAGGGCATACATCAAGTCGATATTGACTTTATCAAATAATTTCAAGGCGGTAGCTATGGCGGTTAAGGCTTCTTTGCCGTTGTGGACGCGCCCCAGCCTTGAGAGCATATCGTCGTTGAAACTCTGCACACCAATAGAAAGCCGCGTAATACCCGCGTCTTTAAATCCTTGAAACTTCTCAATTTCAAACGTACCCGGATTGGCTTCCAAAGTAATTTCCGCTTCGGGCTGCAAGCGCAACAGCGAACGCACGCCGCTCAACAAACGGTCAATCGATTCTGCCTGAAACAGGCTGGGCGTACCGCCGCCGAAAAAGATCGTTTCTACCGGCCTGCCCCAAATATTGGGCAATTCGAGCTGCAAGTCGGTCAGCAGCGCGTCGATATAGGCGGCTTCGGGCAATCCGTTTTTCAGACTGTGGGAATTGAAGTCGCAATACGGGCATTTTTTGATGCACCACGGGATGTGGATGTAGAGCGACAGGGGCGGCAGGGCGGTGAGTTGTCCGGGGCGTTGGAAAGTGATTTGGGTCATGGTGTGTTTTGGGGATTGAGGTCGTCTGAAATTTTTTCAGACGACAGTTGCGGTATTATATAGTGGATTAAATTTAAATTAGGACAAGGCGACGAAGCCGCAGACAGTACAGATACGCCGTACTGGTTTAAAGTTAATCCACTATGAGTTTCGTGTCAGATGGTTTTATTGGCCCGCTGCAAGGATACACCATATTGTTTCGATACTTTTTCAAAATCGGCTGTGTCTTGTTGTGGGATGATGATAAAGGTGTAGTAGTCGCTTCCCGTGTCTGCACTGTAAAGTACCGCTCCGGCGGCTTCAAATAAGGGATATACGGCCCTTGCCAGCTCATCGGGCAGATCTTCTTCAAGCTGCTGTTCGGTCCAATTCAGGACGACATTAAAACGTTCCGCCATTTCTGCGATGCAGTCAATAAAACCTTCCCCGTCTTTCCAATCAACGGAAAACAGATGTGCGTAGTCTTCGAGATTATTGTGTAGGATGAAGCCTTCGGTTAAGAGGTTTTTAAATACGGCGGTTTCGTTATTTTCTTCCTGCGTGTTATTTTCCCCATCTTCATCTTCCTCTATTAAGTCTTGATGGATATTTTCGATAATGATGCCAACGGTTTCCGGCCGGTCGCGGTAAATGACATCCAGCCAATGCCGGAAAAGTGTTTCATGATTTTTTAATGGGCGGAACATTGTGTAAATAAACAAACAGATAAAAAATAAAGGGAACATCAGCCACATCAATAAACGCCGTAAAACGGCGATGATGGGCAGAAAAGGCTTTGAGAAAAACAACAAAGTTTTAGAAATAAACAGTAACAGGATTAATGATAAAGCTACTATAGACGACAATATCAAACGGATGGTTTTCATCAGCGGAATAAAGGGCAGCAAGAGCAGTTTCAAAAGTTGATGGCCGGCATGGGCCATAAATTCGGTTTTATTTCGGGACAAGGACAATCTCAGGTCGTCTGAAATTTTTTCAGACGACCTTTTGCCTTTATGCCGTTAAAGTCTTTTGCGAATCCAAGACGAGAGTTTGGGCGCGCCGAACAGTAGGAAAATCCCGATAAGGAATTGGGCGGTGCTGGCGAATATACCGGCTTGGTTTTGCGTGCCGAGATTCGCCCAAATGGATGTCTGCGTGTCGGTAGAGATAGATTGTGTAAAACGATAAATAGAGAACAAGTAAATCAGTTCGGGTATGGCTTGGGAAAGAGTGTATATGCCGATCAAAACAATACCGGTCATCATCCATGGCGCAGGGTGTTTGGGAGGCTCCTGTGCGGTTTGCAGATGTTGGGGCAGCAGGCGGTTGGCAATGGTGGCAGGGAAACACCATACAAGCAGCCATGCGGCCAAATAAAAGCCGTAGATGGATAGCGGCAACAGGAGTTGTGCGCTGTTATATTCGCTTCCAGACTGGGCAAATATGGTAACGATGCTGCTGAGCGTTTGTACAATACCGATTAAAACGATCAAACGGATGGCGGCAATCAGGATTTGCTTAGGCGACATGAGTTTCTTTCGTGATGTGGTGGGTTTGGGTCGTCTGAAAAAGCATTTCGGGTTTTCAGACGACCTATCATCGATTTATAAGGCTTTGATTTTTCATCAATTCCCGTAACGCCTGCCCCCCTGAGGCTTTTGGGAATCATGGGTTGCGGGTCGTTTTCGTGGCAGGCAGAAACGCAGGCATCATAGCAGCTTTTGTTGGAGAGGTCGTCTGAAATTTTCAGACGACCTTTCAAGCATTGCCCCGTCAGAATTTGCCTGTAAACCCGACGGTAACCGCCCGTCCCGGTGCGGGGATGGGGACGTTGGACATCGGGTCGAGGTAGTAGCGGTTGGTGAGGTTGCTGACGCTGAAGTTCATGCTCAGGTTTTTGCCGAAGTTGTAGCGTCCGTAAGCATCCAATACCAAGGCGGAACGCCAGTGGTAGGGGCGGCCTGATGCCTGCATAATCCGCGCCAAGCCCTGACGCGCCAGTTTGTCCTGCTGGTCGGTATCGACGGTGCTGTGGTAGATGCCGCGCATACCCAGTTCCAGCCTGTTGTTGAGGCGGCGGGTGCCGACATCGAGGTTGAGCGAGTATTTCGGCTGCATGGTTTGATAGAAACGGGTGGCGCCGAAACCGCCGTCGATACATTCGGGGATGCGGTTGTTATAGACGTCGTAGTTGAAGGCGGTCGATTTGTCGCAGGTGCGCTGCTTTAAGCGGTAGTTCGCGCCGAACGAGGCAAACCATTTGCCGCTGTCGATGCGGCTTTGCAGCTCGATGCCGCTGGTCTGTTTCTTGTCGTATTGGGTCAGGTTTTTGTTTTCGGTAATGTCGATGGCGTTTTTGATGGTGTTGTTGTAGTAGGTCAGGCGGATATTGCCGTGTTTCAGCCGTTGCCAGTAGGGCGCGAAATTGAAGGAATAGCCTGCCTCCCAGTTGGTGCTGCGTTCGGGCTTCAGGTTGAATTCGGTATTGTAGGCTTCCAGCAGGTTGACGTTGGTGGTGGTTGCTTCGTAAATGCTGGGGAAGCGAGTCGCCTGCGCGAAGCGGGCGAACAGGCGGCTGTTGTCGGTCAAATCGTAGCTGATGGCGATGACGGGCGACCATGCGCCGGCTTTCAGGTGTTTGGGCATGGGCCATACTTCTTCTTCGTTGGCGGGTTTTTTATAGAGGCGGTGACCGCCAGTACTGCCCATCGTAGTCGCCCGCTCTTTTTTTTGCAAATAGGGTGTTTGAACATCATCTATTGCAGCATTGGTTAAATATTTAAAATAGCTGCCTTGCAATCCCTGCGGATTGTTTACTTTTTCGTTAAATTGCCCTTGCGCGAAAACCGGCCCTTGATGTTTGCCGTCGATATAGGGTGTATAGACTTCTTTCTGCCGGTAAACGGCTTCGTCGTGGTTGAAGGACGGGTTATCTACCTGTGGATTGTCGCCGTTTGCGTTGGCATAGATGACTTCGCCGGTCTGCCTTTCTCCGTTAATCGAATATCCTTTATCGTTATAGTTATAACCGTATTTGTTGCGGAATTCGTTTATCAGGCGATTTGACTCGTCAACATCTTCTGTTCTCAGGATTTTCCGCACATCGTCCGCTTCTTCTTTATTTGCAATCAGTTCGTAATAGGGGATATAGCTGCCGAGGATATAGCCGTCCGAGCTTTTCCCTCCTTGCAAATCGACGGAATAAAACGGATCTTTTCTCGTCCGCCTTGCTTTTGCCAAGGCATCGTCGTAAGCCCAGAATTTGTCGTAGCGTATGCCTGCCTGAATGTTCAGGCGGTCGGTTGCCTGCCAGTCGAAAGCGACTCCCGCGCCCCATTCGTGGCGGCGTCCCGCCCTCGGACCGGCAACGGCTGTGGCGGCTGTGGCGGCACCGATGATGTCGAAGATATCTTTGTCGTTGCTGGTGATTCGGTTGGATTCGTCCAGTTTTTCATATTGGACGTTGGCGGAGAAGGTCATGGCGAGCTTGTCGCTCAGGCGCATGCGGTTGCTGATGTCGGCGCCGGTACGGGTGGCGCGGGTGCGCTGTTCCACGCCTGATTTGACGCGGTATGCGCCGGGTACAGGAGGCGGATCTTTCGGCTCTTCGGCAGGAACCAACCCTTCGGCAACCAGCTCGCGGCAGCCTATGCCTTCGCTGATGTGCCTGCCGATAAATTCGTTGGGAATCTTGTTGTGGACAAAGCAGTTGGCCCACTTGTCGTATTCCTGATCGCCGTAGGTAACGGCCAAATCCGGCCCGCCGCTTTGATGGCGGGAACCGGTGGTTTGGGTGCGCCAGATATTCGCTTGCAAGTCTATCCAGCGGCTGCCTTCGGGCTTCCATTCGTAGCCGATTTTATGGCTTTTGGTGTCAATGGTGGAATTGAGCGTTTGCGCAGGTATGACCAGCGGCGGCCTGCCGGTGAAGTTGAACTCGTTACTGAAACCCAGCAGTATGGCGTTGTAAAAGGGGTTGTTTTCGCCGAAACGGACGCGGGTGCGCATATGGCCGAGGCTGATTTTCTGATGGTTGGGCAGATACCAGTTGTTTTTCAGCAGCAGGCTTTTGCTCGCCACATTGCTGTTGAACACTTCTTCGCCTGGGCGGTAGAGCTTCGCCATGTTCGGTATCATGGTCGCGCCCGTATTACCGAAATCCGCATTGTCGGGGTCGTATTCAGGATTGTTCAGATAGCCGCCTGCCCCGCGTTTGCCGCTGAAGTAATTGCCTTTTTTGCGGTCGCTGTAAGCAATCAGGCCGTCTGAAATATCGGTTTTAAACGCCGCCGAAACCATGCCTGAGCGGTCGTCTTTGAAATTGCCGATTTTGCTGCTGCGGCTGCGCGGCGGGTTTTTCTCTTGGAAATCGAGTGCCTGATAAGGCTCCAACGTTCCGGCAACCGCGCCCGCCGCCCCGTCTGCCGTCGGCCTGCCCGGAATGGTGCGGTAGTCTTCCACACCGAGGTATTGCAAATTGTCAACGCGGGGCTTGGCCGTATTGCCCGAAAAACTGCCTTTTATCTGAATACCCCATTTTTTCCCTTCGGGAACAATGTCTTCCGGCTCGATGGTTTGAATGGCGACCGAACCGCCCACTCCCGATTTGACACCTCGGGTCATCGACGGCCCTTTTTCTACCGCAATACTGCGGAACAGGGCGGGATCGACATAGTTTCTGTCGGCAACGCCGTAATTGTTCATCCATACGTCAACGGTTTGTTCCGTTCCGTCTATGGTTACGGGAATGCGGCCTTTTCCGGCGATGCCGCGAATGCTCGGCGTAATCGCGCTGCCCGCATTGCGCGTATTCATGTTGTACACACCGTTAAGCCCTTTAAGGATGTCGCCGGCGGCATCGGGGCGGTAGCGTTCGAGGTATTCTTTGCCGAGATAGGCGTTGGAGACGTTTTTGCTGTATTGCTGCGCTTCGCCTTTTTGGTCTTTGGTCAGGCGTTTGCCGTGGACTTCGATAGTGTCGAGGACGGCAGTTTCGGGCACTGCTGCATCTGCTGCCCACAGGTGCGGGCTGTGCCACAAAATACTGAGGCAGGCGACGATGGTTTTGAAGGGGTAGTTTCTCATGTGATGACTCCTTGTATTGTCTTTATAACTAACAGGCTGTCCATCAGAGGCGGACAGTAATCAATACTTCAAGGAGTGGTTTGTAGAATGTGTTTTATGTTTTTATGATGGGGATTTTTGAGTAAGGATATTTGCTGTTTTTTTGGATATTATAAGTTTTTGAAAAAATTTTATAAGTTTTGTTCCTTTGGTGGTGCGTTTTACGGATAAACGGGATGAAAAACGTCGTCTGAAAACGGTGTGTCGGGTTTTCAGACGACGTTTTTGTTGTTCAGAGGGCTTCGATTTTTTTCAACAATTCCCGCAGCGCCTGCCCCCTGTGGCTTTCGGCGTTTTTGATTTCGGGATCAAGCTCGGCGGCGGTGCAGTTGTGTTCGGGCAGGTAGAAATGCGGGTCGTAGCCGAAACCGTGGGTTCCAGCGGCTTCTGCCTGCCATTGTCCGCGCCAGATGCCTTCGGCGATGATGGGCTGCGGGTCGTTTTCGTGGCGGACGAGGACGAGGACGCAGACGTAGTGGCAGCTTTTGTCGGCTTGGTCGGCGAGGTCGTCTGAAAGGCGCTTGTTGTTGGCGGCATCGGATTTGGGGTTTGCTCCGGCATAGCGGGCGGAGAGGACGCCGGGTGCGCCGTTTAATGCGGCGGCGCAGATGCCGGAGTCGTCGGCGAGCGCGGGCAGGCCGCTGTGTTTGGCGGCATGGCGGGCTTTGGCGAGCGCGTTTTCAACGAAGGTGTGGTACGGCTCGGGGCATTCGGGCGTGTCGAACTGGGATTGCGGCAGGACTTCGATGTTCAAATCGGCGAAGAGGCGGGAAAATTCTTTGAGTTTGCCTGCATTGCCGCTGGCGAGGACGATTTTGTCGAACATGGGTTTTCCTTAACGGGATTCGGTTTGTTGCTCGCGCATGATTTGGGCGCGGGCTTTATGGCGGATGTAGAGGGCGAGGCTGCCGATTTGGGCGAAGACGGCACCGAAGGCGAACAGGAAGGCGGCGACGGCGAATTGTTTGCTTTGGATGGAAAGCAGGTAGCCGCCGAGCATGATGAGTGCGATGAAAATCAGGGTGAACAGGGCAGTCAGCAGGAGGTAGGTTTTTTGTCGGTTCATGATTGGGGACGTTTTTGATAAAGGGCGGATGCGTGGTTTAGGTTGTCCGTTTGTTGTTAGATAGGGATGGCGTTGGTTTGGGAATGGGGGAAGGGTTTGTGGGTTGATGAGGTCGTCTGAAAACTTGGCAATCGGGTTTCAGACGACCTTTTGCGTTTATACGAGCTGTTCGCCCCAGTGTAGTTTTTGGCGTAGGGTTCGGAAGTATTGGTAGTCGGTGGGATGGAGGATGCGCAGGGGATTGTGGTAGCGGCGGATGATGATGCGGTCGAGGTTTTGTACGTCGATGAAGGATTGTCCGTCGAAATGCACGCGGGCGTCGCCGCTTTGGGTAACGAGGATTTCGATTTCGGAGGTGTCGGGGATGGCGATGGGGCGGTTGGTCATGGATTGGGGGCAGATGGGCACGAGGGTGAAGGCGTGCAAGCCTGCCTGCATGATGGGGCCGCCGGCAGCAAGGGAGTAGGCGGTGGAGCCGGTGGGGGTGGAGACGATGAGGCCGTCGGAGCGTTGGGTATAGACGAATTCTTGGTTGATGAAGACTTCGAACTCTATCATTTGTCCGGCACCGCCGCGCGAGAGGACGGCGTCGTTGAGGGCGAGGGCGCGGTGAAAGGTTTGTCCGTCTCGGACGAGGGCGGCTTCGATGAGGATGCGCTCTTCGGGCAGGTATTTGCCTTCGAGGACGGGCAGCAGCTCTTCGGTCATGTTTTCGCGGGGGATTTGGGTGAGGAAGCCTAAATGCCCTTGGTTGATGCCGATAACGGGTACGGCGCGGGGGGCAATTTCGCGGGCGACTGAGAGGAATGTGCCGTCGCCGCCGAGGACGATGACGAGGTCGCAGTGTTTGCCCAAGTCGGATTTGCTGACGATGTGGCAGCCGACGGTATCTTGAACATAGATGCAGCGTTCTTCTATGCCGATTTCGTCCAGATAGACGGTGAGGCCGTGTCCCTGCAGGAAGTGGATGAGGGTGTGGGCGGTGTTTTGGATTTCGGGGGTATTGGGGCGGGTTACGATACCGATGTTGTGAAACGGGCTGTTCATAGGCATGGGGTCGTCTGAAAATTAGTCTATCCAGATGTCGCGTTCGAGCCGGTCGAGGCGTTCGTTGAGGCGGGCGACGTCGTCGCGCAGTTTGTCCACTTCTTCCATCCAGACGGACAGGGTGCCGGCGTCGATAACGGGGGATTCGGGTTCGCGGGAAAAATCGCTGATTTGCTCGGCTATGCTTTGTCCGATTTTTTTGACGGTTTGCCCGATGTTGGCGGCGCGTTTGCTGATGCTGCCTGCGAGTGAGTCGCCGAAGATGCGGGCGAGGTCGTCTGAAGCGTAGTAGCGCAGGCTGCCGAGTATGGGCAGGACGGTCATGCCGAGCATGAGGTCGCCTTCGAGGCTGATGTCGCCGACGCCGGGTTCTTGTCCGGTCAGGATTTTGCGGATGGCGCTTTGGTGGAAGGTGATGAGGGTGTCGGCGGGTTGGTCGGCGGTTTCGAGGAAGCCGTCGTGATTGATGCGTCCGGTCAGTCCAAATCCGGCGAGGTTGAGGCTCAGGGTTTTGCCTGACAGGCGGGACAGGTCTTGTTGATGTTCCGGATTTTGCTGTATCAGGTGGTTGATAACGGGAAATAGGGCGGACATAGGGTGTTCTCGATACTTTCGGGCTTGGGGTTGTTAAGTAAGACTGTGTTTTTTGGTTTTGGTTTTGCCGCTGCCGAAAGGTCGTCTGAAACGGTCGCGGAGCGCCAATTTTACAGGCTTAATCCGTCGGCGGAAACGGTATTTACAATTTTGCCGCCGCCGGTGCCGTCGGGCGCGAAATCGGGCGGCGGGAGACCGAGTTTGGCGGCTTCGGCGGTGTAGAAATCGCGGCGGGTCGGGTGGCGCGGTTCGACGATGTTGCGGATGCGTCTGCCGTTTGGATGGAGGGTCGTCTGAAACAGGGTTTCGACGGCGATGTCGCGGTGGACGATATTGACGAGCCGGTTGCCGCCCGGGATGTTTTGCTTTTGAACAAGGCGGCTGACGGGGTGGCGTTCGACGCAATAAAGCCCGCCCAGGCGCAGGATGTCGATGTTCGGCACGCCGCTGTCGAGCAGGTATTGCTCGGCAGCAAGGATTTGGTGGGCGGACTCGGTTTGCGGATCGGGTGCGGAAGTTTCGTCGCATTCGCGCGCTTTATCGCCGTAAACACTGGTGCTGCTTGTGAAAATCAGATGTTGCACGTTACACGTCCGGGCAAGCCCTGCCCATTGTTTGACGGTGTTGGTGTAATGCGTCAGCGAGGATGGCGGCAAGAGGCAGAACCAAACGGGTTTGTCGGCGTGGTGCCGCCAAAAGCTTGTATCGCGGGCAAGGTTCGCGCTTTGAAACACGTTGTCTTGATTGAGATCGAGGGTGTCGAGGTGTATGGGCAGATTAATATCGTCCGAAGTCAGGCTACGCTTGACGGCGGCGACGCGGCTGCCGTGTTCGTAAAGTTTCTGCGCCAAAGGGCGGCCGAGATAGCCTAGGCCTAAGATAGATGCGTCGGGGGAGGCGGAAGGAGGGGTATGTATCATGTTTATAGATGAATGCCGTCTGAAAATATAGTGGATTAACTTTAAACCAGTATGGCGTTGCCTCGCCTTAGCTCAAAGAGAACGATTCTCTAAGGTGCTGAAGCACCA
>CAJZEA010000022.1:0-13282 GCA_915066515.1 uncultured Neisseria sp.
TGTACTGTCTGCGGCTTCGTCGCCTTGTCCTGATTTAAATTTAATCCACTATACTGAAGCACCGTCTGTCGGCTTGCCTTAATGCTTTTCTCCCTGCTCTTTGACCGGCTCTTTGGTCTGAACCGGCGTAACCGGGAAAAACAAGATCAGCGGGTTGGCCTTAATCTGCTGCCAGAAGCTTTTGCACAAATTGCCGACGCTGCCGATTTTCGTGCCGCGCGAGCGCAGGGCGACGAAGAGGGCGAGGGTGAAGCTGACGATGAGGTTGACCAAACCGATGGCGAGGACGCTGCAAATGCCGAGTAGGAATGTACCTAAACCGACGTTGCCGCTGACGGCGGCATAGCCTAGGTTGGCGGAGGAGAAGGCGACATGGCGGATGTCCAGCGGCAGGCCGAGGAGGTGTCCGAAGTAGCCGGTCATGCCCAAGAGCATACCGAAGATGAAGTTGCCGACCAGCGAGCCGTAGTGTTTGTGGATGTAGGCGGCGAGGATGCGGCGGGGTTTGGGGCGCATGATTTTGCGTAATAAGGGATTGAAGGGCAGGCGTTGGCGCAGGTTGAGGTAGTCGGCGCGGTTGTCGAAGAAGCCCGCGATGATGCCGGAACAGAACAGCCACAAGCCTGCGATGGCGGCATACCATAGCGTTGGATGACCGATGATGTCTATGGATTTGAACTGGTAGGCGGTGGTGTGGGCATCGAGTATGGGCTGTTGGTGCAGATGGGCATAGCCGAACGATATGGCGCACGCCAAGAGAATGGCGATGGAAACGTTGCCGAAGACAGCGACGCTTTGGGAGCGGCATACGTCGATAAGGAGCTTGGCGAGCTTGTTGTCCACCGCTTTGCCGCCTTCGTTGAGATCGACCTGTTCGGCGAAGCTGGCGGCGGTCATGGCGGGCTGTTTGGTGGCGACGGTGCAGTGCAGCATATGGATGAGCATGAAGCCTATGCCGTAGTTGAGCCCTGACAGCAAGGAGGTAACGAAGGGGCTGAAGCCGAGTGTGCCGATATGGATTTTGTGCAGTGCCATCAGGGCGATGATGACGCCGCCACCCGCCGCGGAATAGAACATTTTGAAATATTCTTTGCGGTTGCGGGTGATGTAATGCTCGCCGTGGTGGCTTTTGTTTTCGGTAATGCTGCGGGCGAGCATGCGTATGCTGCTGCGGCGCAGGTGGCGGGTACTGTACTGCTCGACCGCAGCGTAGATGAGGGAGTTCATCAGGGTGATGGTCAGGCGGTTGCGGTTGCCGGCATCGGTTTGGATGTCGGTGAGCAGTTTCAGGCGATCTACGGTCTGCTGGAGCCGTTCGAGCAGGTGGGCGACTTTGACGGACGAGCCTGAACCTGCGCCCGTCCCTTTTCGGCGCAAATAGTCGATCTGGCTGCAACATTGGTCGAACATGACTTCGAGGTGGGCGGTGTCGTAAGGGGTGGTGTCGTTGCGGTAGTGTTCGACCAGCTTGGCGGTTTCGCGCTGGAGGGCAACGAAGGGCGAATCGGCTTCGAGCAGGCGCGGGGCGATGCGGATGAGGTCGGGTTCGATGGCTTCGGAGGCAATCCAAATGGCCAGCATTTCGATGGCACGCAGGCGGGCGTCAACCAACTGGCGGCAGGCGTTTTGCAGCAAGGCGGGATCGGCGCTGTTGCGGATCAGGTCGTACAGGCTCAACCATTGGCGGATGCTGAGGGTTTGCAGCCATTTGTCATCGTTTTCGGAGTGGAACAGGTAGAGGAACACTTCGCGCAGGTTGGCAAAGTCCTTATAGGACGGGCTGAAACGTTCGTAGATGCGTATGCCCATCTCGCGGGTAAAGCTGTGGCGCGAGAAGATGCCGAGTTTGATCAGCGCGGGATAGATGTGGACTTGCGAGAGCCAGTGGTAGAAGCGTCCGCTGAAATTTTTTGCGAGTTCTTCGTCTTGTTTGAGTGTGGCGATAATCAGGTCGAAGCGTTCTGCCGCCTGTTTTTTGCCGCCGCGCCGCAGGAATTTGATTAAGGCGTTGAGGATAAGGACGAAATCGGTGTCGGTCAGGCTTTTGGAAAGTAAGGGATGTAGATTTTGGTGAGTAATTTTTTCCATTGCGGTATTTTTACACAAAACGGCGGGTTTGATAAGTTCGGGTAATTTATGCAACCTGCTGTAAGCACATTCGATATTTTGGAGCAATGTTTGACGATTTCAACCCTCTTTGTTTTGAAAAGGTCGTCTGAAAACCGTTTTCAGACGACCCCTTGTTTATTTCAGCATCTCTTCGGGGATTTTGCAGACGGGAATCGGATTGACTTTGTGTTGCATGGCTTTGTGCAGGCGGGTGTAGATTTCCAAGACTTCGCGCTGCCTGCCTTCAAAATCTTCGGGACGGCGCGTACCGTAAACGCTCATCGCCCATTCGAGTTCGGGATAGCTTGCGCCCATCTGTTCTTCGTCCGTACGCTCGGTATCCCAAAGCCCGTCGGTCGGCACAGCTTTTTGGATGGACTCGGCGATGTCCAGTTCGGCGGCAATTTGATAAATCTGCGTTTTGTTCAAATCGGCAATCGGGCTGATGTCCACGCCGCCGTCGCCGTATTTGGTGAAAAAGCCTACGCCGAAATCTTCGATTTTGTTGCCCGTACCGGTAACCAGCAAACCGTTTAGCTGACCGTAATAATAAAGCGTCAGCATCCGCAGGCGGCTGCGGGCGTTGGCAAGCGCGAGCTGTTTGGCGGGGAACTCGGTTTCATCGACTTCGACATCGGCGGCAAAGGTATCGAAAGTCGGCGTCAAATTCACGCGCATCCCGCTGACGTTGGGAAACGCCTGTTCCAACCGGCGGATGTGTTCCTGTGCGCGGCTGACTTGGTCGGCTTTTTGGCGGATGGGCATTTCAAGCAGCAGAACCTTCAGCCCCGTCCGTGCTGCGATGGCGGAAACGACTGCGGAATCGATACCGCCGGAAACGCCGACGACAAACCCCTTGGCGTGTGCGGCGGCGGCATAGTTTTTCAGCCAGTCGGCAATATGGCGGATAACGGCTTGGGTCTGCATAGTCAGGCTCCTGATTTGAAAGGGGGAATCATACCCGATTTTGAGAGGCTGCGGCATATGGACGGGTCGTCTGAAAACACAGGTTTGGCATTGCGAAACCGATTGCCGCGTTTGCAATATTGTCGGTTTGAGGTTTTCAGACGACCTGTGTCATGAGCGGTTGACTCCTGTGTTTTAATGAGATTTTTTGTTTGACTTGTCTTTATATCGATAGATTTGCAGATTGGTTGACCTGCCGCCTTTGAACGAATTGATTTCATAAGTAATGCCATCATACACGGCGCGTGTACTGATCAGCTCTTCATTCAGCGGCTGTTTCTGTTTAAAGGCTTCGATGTTTTGGATATGTTTGTCCAACAGGTTTTTAAACAGGTTGTCCGGTTTGTTTTTATGGTCGATGGTGGAAATGATTAAGTCGGGGATGGTGGTGTCTTTCAAGATAAGTCCATCGTTTCCAATCACAGCATCCACGCCGTCTACCTTGTTATTGACATGATATATATCGACACCGTATGGACATTCCGGATTGGCAAAGTCTTTTAAAACTATAGTGACAGAAAAAAGATTAGCAAGGTAGTCAGCGGCGCTATACATGTTTTTCTTCCCGAAATTTCTTTTAAAGATTTCGTTATTGCTGTTTTCTATAAAGCCTAACTCTTGTAATTTGGGGACAATCAGTTCTTTGTTCATGGGGATAGGCAGGCGTTTAACTGCCTCGAAATGCGTAGGTTCATATCGCGGGTATGCCGCTGGGTCTGCAGGCGGAAGCCGAGGAGGCGTATTAAACTTATACTCGGAAGGATGACATTCAAAATGCGGGGTCGCTGCGGTTTTAACGGCTTCTGCATCCTGCTTTCCATCTTGGGTCAAGTTTGGTTGATTGCTACATGCCGCCATAACCAGCAAACCAGCCAATACCATCAGCTTTCTATTGAATGTCTTCATTATTGATAACCTTCTTTGTACTTTTTCGATGTTCATCATTTCCCGCTGCGGTTTGTAACAAATAAATCGGGTTTTGTGTTGGATGGGAATGACGATGAATTTTGTATGTTAGCTGGGTTGAGATAATGGGTAAAGCAAATGGGATAAGCGGTGGAAGGTGTGTCTGAATGGTTTGCTTTGTTTAGCGAGATATAGTGGATTAACTTTAAACCAGTACGGCGTTGCCTCGCCTTGCCGTACTATCTGTACTGTCTGCGGCTTCGTCGCCTTGTCCTGATTTAAATTCAATCCACTATAAGTGGCTTGGTGATGCGAAAGGTCGTCTGAAAACCCGATTTGGGCTTTTCAGACGACCTTTTGTTTGGGGCGGTATCAATAGACGTCGCGTTGGTAGCGTTTGTCTTCGCGCATTTCGTTGAGATAGTCTTCGGCATCGTCACGGCTGAGTTTGCCTTGGGTTTCGATGACGTCGAGCAGGGCGGTTTCTACGTCGCGCGCCATGCGGGTGGCGTCGCCGCAGACGTAGAGGTGTGCGCCTTGTTGCAGCCAGTTCCAAACTTCGGCGGCGTGTTCGGCAATTTTGTGTTGGACATAGACTTTGTGTTCGCCCTGCCTGCTCCATGCCAAGTCGGCACGGGTAAGGATGCCGTCTTTGCGGTAATCGCTCCATTCAAGCTGGTACAGGAAGTCGTCGGCGAGGCGTTGGTTGCCGAAGATGAGCCAGTTTTTGCCGTTGTCGCCGTTGGCGGCGCGTTGTTGCATGAAGGCGCGGAAGGGGGCGATGCCTGTGCCTGCGCCTATCATGATGACGGGGGTATTGCCGTCGGCGGGCAGGCGGAAATTGGGGTTGGGTTCGACGAAGACGCGTACTTCGCCGCCTTCTTCAAGACGTTCGCCCAGATAGCCTGAGGCTGCGCCGGTGTAAGTGTTGCCGTGGTGTTCGAAGCGGACGACGCCGACGGTCAGGTGGACTTCTTCGCCGACTTCGTCTTGCGCAGAGGCGATGGAGTAAAGGCGCGGGGTTTGGGGGCGGAACAGTTGGAACAGGGTTTGCGCGTCCAGCGGATAGGGGTGGGCGGCGAAGACGCCGACGGGCGGGGTGGTGGCGAGGTAGGCGTCCAATCGGGTTTTGTCGGCGGCTGTGGTTTTGAGTTCTTCGCTACCGGACAATTCGGCGTATTGCTGCACGAGTGCCGGCGTGTTTTGCGTGATGTCGGCGGACTCGGTCAGGGCGGTGCGGATGTCGGTTTCGAGGTCGTCTGAAAGGCGGATTTTTTCTTCGCCGCTTAATTGGTGCAAATCGAGGATTTCTTGAACCAAAGCGGGAGCGTTGAGCGGGAGTATGCCCAATGCGTCGCCTACCTGATAGTGCAGTCCGGAGCCGGACAGGTCGATTTCGATGTGCTCCACGTCTTTTTCGGCAGAGCGGGACGTGATTTTTTGGCGGACGGACAGGGTGGCGGTATAAGGTTTGTCTTTGGTATAGACAGTACCTGCGGTTTGAAGGGCGGCAGGTGTTGAAACGGATGCTGCGGCGGTTTGCACGGCAAGCTCGGCAACTTGGGGGACGACGGCTTCTATCCAAGCATCGGCGGCGCTTTGGAACTCTAAATCGCAGATGCCCAAGTCGTTCAGACGACGTGCGCCCAGTTCGGCAAATTTGGCGTCAAAGTCTTTGCCCGCTTGGCAGAAATTGGGATAGGAAGAATCGCCCAAACCTAAGACGGCAAAAGTGAGTTTGCCCAAATCGGGGGCTTTTTTGCCGAAGACGAATTTATACAGCGGCAGGGCTTCTTCGGGCGGCTCGCCCTCGCCTTGCGTGGATGTTACCAATAACACGATGTCTTCATCGGGCAGGGTTTTGCTTTTGAAGTCCCCCGCGCTGCTCAATACGGCTTCTACGCCGACGTTTTTGAGTTTGGCGTGAAGAGATTCGGCCACGCCGCGCGCATTGCCCGTTTGTGAGGCGGATAAGACCAACACGCGTCGCGCGGGGGCTGCAACGGCGGGAGCTGCGGAAACACCCAAACCGCCCGCCGCCCCTTGACTTTGCGCCCAGCAGTAGCCGGAAAGCCAAGCGAGCTGTGTAGGCGAGAGGGCGGCGAGTTGTGCGGAAAGTTCGGTGGGAAGCGGGTTGGCTGGGGTCATATCGGTTCCTTTGTGCGGACGGCTGCTTGAGGCAGAACGTTTGCCTGCGCGGCTTTAATTGTTTGGTTGAATGGTGATTTTTCTGAAAACAGTGGCGATACTGTAAACAGGTCGTCTGAAAAACGGAAAGAATGCTTGGTTTTAATTTAATGCGATTTCGTTATATTCTGGATTGGGAGAGGGGGAAAGGGTCGATATCGGTTTTCAGACGACCCGACTATAATCCTTTGAGATTTTTAAGGGGCAGCAAAAGCGCAGATGTCCATCGGACAACTAATCAAGCAGCTTATATAAAGCTGCCGTCGGAGGTAATCAGATGATTGAATTTAATGATTTCATAAAAGAAGTAAATAAAAAATTTCAAGATGAGCTATGGGCTGATTTTGAATCCAAATTTTTTGGAGATGATTTATTTATTAAAGTAGGAATAGATTTTTCTTATGGCCATCAGTTTGAACTGTATATTCAAAATGCGCGCATGAATAAATCGATTGAGGAATGGACGGTAGATTTGAAGAGAAATCAAATCATATATCTGAAAGATAAGGAAATTTATTTTATAACGGATGTCGATGAAAAAATAATGGTAAAAGGGGAAAGGTATTTTGTTAATGTGTTGACGACTATTTACCATTTGAATCCTTCTGATAGTTTGACAAATTACATAATCAACCCAGAACTGATGAATTTTCCTACTGTTTCAAATGTTACGGTAAATAACTATTTTGAAGAGTTGCGATTGTAATAAGTGCCAGTCATGACTGACATGAAATTGAATTCGTCTCTAGGGGAAGGGATATTAAATTCAGAAAACAGCAAAAGGTCGTCTGAAAACAGTTTGGCAGTATCTGCACTCGTGTTTTCAGACGACCTTTCCTCTTGATTATGCAAACAGGAGGCGTAAAATATCAAAAAATTACACAATAAAACAAATTCCAACACAACACATCATGAACCGTCTGCTCCAACACGCATTTACCCCCAATCAAGCCACATCCATAGGTCTGCTTGCCGTAGCCTTTTGGAGTTCCGTCGTCGGGTTGATACGCGCCTTGAGCCTGCACATGGGGGCGGTCGGCGGCGCGGCGGTGATGTACAGCCTTTCCACTTTGTTGCTCTTGGCTATTTTCGGATTACCGAATCTGCGACAGTTCAGCCGCAGCTACCTTTTTTGGGCAAGCATTTTTTTCGTCGGCTGCGAATTGTGCCTGTCTCTTTCCATCGGTTTTGCCGACAACGCACGCCAAGCGGTCGAAGTCGGCATGGTCAATTATCTTTGGCCGACGTTTACCATCATCGGCGCAGTTTGGTTTAACAAGCAGCCCGCAAAATGGTGGATAGGCATAGGCTTTACCCTTTCGTTTATAGGCATTGCCACCGTTTTAGGCGGTGACGGCGGATTCTCTTTGCCCGAGATTATCGGCAACGTCCGAACCAATCCGTTCAGTTACATCATGGCATTGTTGGACGCGCTGTTTTGGGCGGCATACTGCACCCTGACCGCCAGAACCAAAGCGCAGGGCAATGCCGTCGGTTTTTTCTTCCTCCTCGTCTCCTGCATCCTGTGGGCAAAATATTTCGCAGGCGGCTACGGCAGCCTTCATTTCGATACCGGCGCCATACTTTATGCCGTTGCCGCCGCATCCTGCATGGGATTGGGCTATGCGGTTTGGAACATCGGCATTTCATGCGGCAATATGACCGTCTTGGCAGGCGCTTCCTATTTCATCCCCATTTTTTCTGCTCTCATTTCCTCCGTCCTGCTCAATGCGCCCCTGTCTGTACAGTTTTGGCAGGGCGCGATTATGGTCTGCATAGGCTCCAGCGTGTGCTGGCTTGCGACGCAGAATTTCAGTTTCAGACGAGTTGAATAGTTTGGCCCTTACATCAGGTTTTTTGAAAATATCAAAAAGGTCGTCTGAATATTTTCAGACGACCTTTTATGAATGAAACATCGCTTATCTGGACTGGGATCGTGCCGATATTTATTTCTGAAACCGATGATTAATAATTATTTAAAATCATTGGAATCTTTATATTTTAGAGGGGTTTGGTTGTAATTGTGTTGTTGCAAATGATTAAAACGATATGAAATGATTTAAACTTACTGATTTTCAGATGACCTAAAATAAAACCGACATACAAAGGAGCCGAACCATGTTTCACAGCATCAACGCCTATACCGGCGAAACCCTTTGCCGCCATCCTGCGCAGAGTTATGCAGAGTTTGCACAAGAATTGGCAGCGTTGAAGGTGCGCCAGCAGGCGTTTGCGCGGTTGGGTGTAACCGGGCGGACTGCTTTGCTGCAAGCTTTTGCCGAGCGTTTGGCGCAAAACAAGGAGCGGCTTGCGGAAATGGTTTGCGAAGAAGTAGGACGCTGCCTGCATGAATGCCGTGCCGAACTGGATAAATCCGTCGAGCTCATCCGATATTACGTCCGCCTTGCCCCCGAGTTGCTGGCGCATAAGACCATTGCCACGCAGGCGAGCCTCAGCCAGGTGCGTTTTGAGCCGTTGGGTGTTGTGCTTGCCGTCATGCCGTGGAACTATCCTGTCTGGCAGGTTTTGCGTTTCGCTATTCCTGCCCTGTGCGCGGGAAACGCTTGTGCCGTCAAACCTGCGCCCAGCGTGGCGCGGGTCAGCGCTGCGCTGTTGGAACTAGTTTCAGACGACCTCCCGTTGATTGGCGCATGGTTGAATAACGACGATACGTTGAAAGCCATTGAAGACACCGATGCGATGGCGTTTACCGGCTCGACGCGGACCGGCCGCCTGCTCGCCGCCCATGCGGGAATGCACCTCAAGAAAAACGTCCTCGAACTCGGCGGTAGCAACCCCTTCATCGTCATGCCCGATGCGGATCTCGAACGTGCCGCCGTCGAAGCTTGTTATTCGCGTTTCCGCGACGCG
The DNA here is from genome assembly GCA_915066515.1 of uncultured Neisseria sp. Lineage (GTDB taxonomy): Bacteria > Pseudomonadota > Gammaproteobacteria > Burkholderiales > Neisseriaceae > Neisseria. The sequence goes on from CAJZEA010000022.1 coordinate 9,040, forward strand.
GGTCAGTCTTGCAACGCAGCCAAACGAATCGTCGTAACCGAAGCCGTTGCCGACCGCTTCATTCCCCTGTTCCTTGCCGAATGCGCCAAATTGCAAACGGGCAATCCCAAAGACCCTGCAACCACGCTTGCCCCGCTGCACCGCGAAGACTTGCGCGCAAACGTACATGCTCAAGTACAGGACGCAGTCGCACACGGTGCGCAGGTTCTGACGGGCGGTTTCATTCCCGAAGGAAAAGGCTGGTTTTACCCCGCCACCGTATTGGACAAAGTGAATCCTGACTGCCGCGTTTGGAATGAAGAGGTTTTCGGGCCGGTTGCCATGATTTTGCGGGCGAAGGACGAGGAACACGCCGTCACCCTTGCCAACGATACGCCCTACGGATTGGGCGCCAGTATCTATACTGCCAATACCCGCCGCGCTTGGGCGTTTGCCGAAAAAATCCAAGCAGGCTCGGTCTTTATCAACCGCCACACCAGCAGCGACCTGCGCCTACCCTTTGGCGGCGTCAAGGCATCAGGTTACGGACGGGAATTGTCTGAATTCGGGTTGTATGAATTTGTGAACGTGAAAACGTATTGGCAGAAATAAGGACGGATTGAAAAAGGTCGTCTGAAAACGCCGGGATTGTCTATATCGCGTTTTCAGACGACCTTTTTAAGATGGAGGATTGACCGATCGCTGTGCGTCAAGCATCCATTGTAAAGAACAAGGTTTCTTGTTTTAAAGTATTGCCGTCGGCATCGGTCAAATCGGCGTGTGCTGCGGAAAATTTGATAACTGCAAGACTCAGGCTGCCGGTATCGGTCAGCGCGGTATTGATGATTTGTCCGGCTTCTTCGCCTCCGTTTTGAACGGCAACGCCTGCGGCTTCCAACGAATCACCCCGCAAAACCGCCAGCCCGCGTTTGACTTGTCCGCGATATTGGGCGCGGGCGATGATTTCTTGTCCCGGATAGCAGCCTTTTTTGAAATGTACGCCGCCGATGATGTGTTGGTTGAGCATTTGGGCAACGGCAGTTTCTTTGGTTGCCGTCGAAATCCAAGCGTAGCCGCTGCGGATTTCGTGCAGGTTCCAAGCGTTTTCGGCTGCCGTGTCATATTCAGGCAGAAGCCCGGCTTCGCCGATTTTCAGACGACCTGAATGGGGCAGGATAATGGTGTATACCCCATCGTCTGCTTGGGCAGGAAAGGACAGGGCAGGTTCGGCTGCGGGAGCGGGGGAGGCAGTTTCGTCCAGCTCGCCTGCGACGGCAAAATCGGGCAGCGGTTCAAAGATGACTTTGGCTCTCAGGACAAACATGCGTAACCGTTTGACAATGGCTTCGGTCAGATCCTGCGCCATAATCAGTAGCAAGTCTTCTCCTCGGTTGAGGACAATCATATTTGCCAACACGCGCCCTTTCGGGGTGTTGTAAGTGGCATAACACGCGGTATTTTTGTTCAGATGGTTGATGTCGTTGGATAATTGACCGTGAAGAAAGGAGGCTCTGTCCTCCCCACTGACTCGGACGACACCAAAAAATGGCAGGCGGGTTTGCATGTGGAATCCTTTGTCGGGTAGCAATGGAATAGTTCGATATTATAAGAACAAACGCTTGATGAAAAAAGCCGTTGAGTATAGGAAAAGCGTACAGAGGTCGTCTGAAAAGGTTTCAGACGACCCATTTTGTTCTGATTAAAAGGAAAATCGGCTAAAATAACGGTGCTTTTTCTTTAGGATAGAGAGTGATTTCAAGATGATTCAGTTATACGGCATTCCCAATTGCGATACGGTGAAAAAAGCCCGCAAATGGTTGGAAGAACATGGCGTTGATTTTCAATTTGTGGATTTTAAAAAGAGCCCGCCGCAAGTTGACACGATAAGCAAATGGTTGGAGCAGATACCGCTGGAGGTTTTATTGAACAAACGCGGTACGACGTGGCGCAAACTGGATGGGCAAGCCCAAGCCGCTGCGACTACTACCGATGGCGCGATTCGATTGATGGTGGAACAGCCCAGTATCATCAAGCGGCCGGTTTTGGAAAAAGAAGGGCGGTTTTTCGTCGGCTTTTCCGAAGAAAACTATCAAGAAATTTTTTCAAAATAACACGATACGGCGGGATGGGGTCGTCTGAAAAATAAGTAGGGACAGCGTTCTGCCAAGAGTGCATAACAAGGCAAAACGCGCTACAATGCGCGTTTGCTATTTTAATCATTACGTCTTCAGATAATATGTTCCATACCGTTGAAAAATATAAAACTCCGGCCCAGATTTTGTTGGGTCTGATTGCGCTGACCTTCGTCGGCTTCGGTGTCAGCACGGTTGCTGCGCCCGGCTCTGATTTTATCGTCAAAATAGGGGATGAAAAAATCAGTGAGTATTCTTTGAATAATGAGTTGCAAGGTGAGCAGCTTCAAGGTCAAAGCCCGTCGCGGGGAGCAGTATTCCAATCTTTGGTTCAACGCGCCTATCTGAAGGAAGGTGCCAAGCTGATGGGCGTGGAAGTTTCCCAAGAGCAGCTTAAACAACTGATCGTGGATGATCCTAACTTTCACGATCAAAACGGTAAATTCAGCCAACAGATCTTTTCAAACTTCCTGAGCCAACGCCATATGACGGAAGACCAGTTTGTCGCCGACATCCGCGAACGGTATGCGTTGCAAAGTTTGATCAATTTGGTGCAAAACGGTGCGATTATCAGCGATGCGCAAGCAGAGCAGCTGATTAAGCTGACTCAGGCGACCCGCGATATCCGTTCGGTAACATTCAATCCTGAAGCCTTTGTTTCTCAAGTAAAAGTCGATGATGCCGCATTGAAGGCATATTATGAGGTGCACAAAAAAGATTATCTGATTCCGCAAGGCGTGAAATTGGAATACATCGCCCTGAGTGCCAAAGATTTGGCGGACAAACAGACCGTCAGCGAAGATGAAGTGAAAAAAGCATTTGACGAGCAGGCGCCCCATCTTTCGCCCCGCCGTGAAATTGCCCACATCTTTTTCCCAGTTCCTCAAGATGCCGATGAAACGGTACGCGCGGCAATCAAAGCCGAAGCAGACAAAGTTGCGGCAGAGCTGAAAGCCAAGCCGGCCGATTTTGCTGATCTGGCGAAGAAATATTCAAAAGACACCGCATCTGCTTCCAAAGGCGGCAACTTAGGCTATCTGTCTAAAGACGGCGGCTTGGGTACGGATTTGGAAAACGTGGCGTTCTCGCTGCCTAAAGGCGGAATCAGCGATGTGGTTCAAACACCGGTCGGCTACGATATCGTCCAAGTTTTGAATATCGAAGACAAAGTGTCTTTAGAACATGAAAAAGCCCGTATCGAAGCCGATTTGAAGCTGAAAAAAGCTGCTTCCGAATTTAATTCGGCCAAAGAAAAGCTTTCTGAAGAAGCATTTAATACGCCGACTTCCCTGGCGGATGTCGCTAAAAAAACAAATCTGAAACTGGAAAGCCTGGATCAAGATTGGTTGACTCAAGCCAACGGTAAAGCAGCAGGTTTGCCCGATGCATTGATTAATGCTGCGTTCAGTGAAGATGTGTTGAAGAAAAAACACAATTCCGATTTGATTTCCATGGACAAAGATACGGTTTGGGTTATTCGTGTCAAAGAAGTCAGGGAAGAAAAAACCGCGCCTTTCGCTGACGTTCAAGAAGAAGTGCGTTTGGCTTATCTGCGTAGCGAAGCCGCAAAACTGGCCGATAAAAAAGCCAAAGAAGCCATCGAGGCTTTGAAGGCAGGCAAGGCAGTTGACTTGAAATGGTCGGAAGTATCGAAATTGAGTGCGCAAGATGCACGCCGGACCATGGCACCCGAAGCGTATAACGAACTGATTAAAGCCCGTCCGCAAAATGGCAAACCTGCATACGCCATGCTGCTGGAAGGCATGCCGGCTCCTGTAATTGTTGAAGTACAAAATATTGCCGCGCCGGAAAATATCGCTTCCCAAGTGCCTGCTGCCAAACAAATGCTGGCGCAACAGCAGTCTGCCAACATTTTTGACGCATTGCTGCGTTATTTCAGCAAGGAAATCAAGCGCGAGCAAGGTGCGCAAAAAGTTGATAATTCAGCAGAGTAAGCTGGTGATGAACAGGTAGGCGGCAATGATGGCAAACATGATTGCCCGTCTGCCTTAAACAGAATCAAACGGTCGGAGAAAATCCGACCGTTTTCATTATATAATCAGCCTTTCTTGCCCCATCAATATAGTGGATTAACTTTAAACCAGTACGGCGTTGCCTCGCCTTAGCTCAAA
>CAJZEA010000023.1:0-12980 GCA_915066515.1 uncultured Neisseria sp.
CGGCAAGCTGACGCTCGACCACGATTTGCGTGGCGATGCCCGCGTGGTCGGTGCCGGGAATCCAAGCGGTGTTGCAGCCTTTCATGCGGTAGTAGCGGGTCAGGCCGTCCATAATGGTTTGGTTAAAGGCATGACCCATGTGCAGCGTGCCGGTTACGTTGGGCGGCGGCAGTTGGATGGAAAAAGACGGTTTGGTCAAATCCATATCGGGCTGGAAATAACCTTGGGTTTCCCAGTTTTGATAGTGTTTGGATTCGATTTCGGCGGGATTGTATTTGTCTAACATGGTAAAAAATGCTGTCTGTAAAAGGGTTTGCGGGCAAACGTCTGTTTAAAAAATAATTGCGGATTATAGCGCAAAAAGGTCGTCTGAAACGGAATATCGTTTCAGACGACCTTTTTGAAACAAATCGAAACGGGCTTATTTGCCTTTGTCGGATTTGGCTTCTTTTTTCAGGGAAGCGTACAACTCAGGGTCGCGGTTTTTCAGCAGGGAGGCAATCGCCAAATCGTCACGGTTTACTTTTGCCAAGTCAACGCGTTCGATGTGTACCAAGCGCAGCAGCTCGCGTACAGGTTTGGGCATATTGCGGCCGGATTCGTAACGTGAACCACCGGATTGGGTTACGCCGATACGGCTCCAAAAGTCCATTTGGTTCAAACCGAGTTTTTTGCGGATATCGCGGATGTTGTCAATTTTCTCAAACGACTTCATGAAAATTCCTTTTTCTTCTGTATTGTTTGTTGATAAGCAATTCTGCTTCTTCACATTGGGAAAGTGCAAATTAGTTTTCGGCGGCAAATTTCCTTACAGGGGAAATCATTAATTGCGACATAGAAAACTATCTATACTGAATTGTTAGACAGTATATTCGAAAGAAGTTTTGTGGAATTCTTCATAAATTGGCTAAATATTTCCAAGTTAAATATTTTATAGAAGAAAAAACATTTAAAACAATAGGATAGTAATTGGGTGTTGGTAATATTTTACACAAATAAACAGTCGTTTCGGGAATGTTGCGTTTGACATTATTTATTATACATAATTGTTTTGCATGAAATTATGTAGAAAGTGCAGTGGAGATGGGCAGATTTGTCTATATCTCAGCCTGATGTTTAGATCTGGATTGGGTGATCGGGAATGGTTTTGATAGGGGCAATTTAAAAGGTCGTCTGAAAACGAGGTTTGCGGGTTTCGCCAACAACCTTGTTTATATTTCAGACGACCTTTTTGCTTTGAGAGCGGGATGGTTTGACAGATTAGGGTTTGCCGGTGGCAGGGCTGATGGTCAGGATTTCGTAGCCGGTTTCTGTCACTAAAACTTCATGTTCCCATTGGGCGGAGAGGGAGCGGTCTTTGGTCACGACCGTCCAGCCGTCGTTTAGGATGCGCAGGTGGCGTTTGCCTTGGTTGATCATCGGCTCGATGGTGAAAATCATGCCGGGCTTCAGGACGACGCCTTGTCCTTTTCGGCCGTAGTGCAGGACTTGTGGGGCTTCGTGAAAACCGCGTCCGATGCCGTGGCCGCAAAATTCTTGTACGACGGAATAGCCTGCGTTTTCGGCAACTTGTTGGCAGGCGTAGCCGATGTCGCCTAAGGTTGCGCCGGGTTTGACGGCAGCGATGCCCGCCATCATGGATTCGTGGGTGATGTCAATCAGGCGCTGGGCGATAGGGGAGACTTTGCCGACGGTAAACATGCGGCTGGAGTCGCCGTGGAAACCGTCTTTTTTGATGGTCAGGTCGATGTTGATGATGTCACCTTCTTTGAGCGGCTTGTCGTCGGGGATGCCGTGGCAGATGACGTGATTGACGGAGGTGCAGCAGGATTTGGGGTAGGGCGGGTTGCCGTAGTGCAGGGGGGCGGGATAGCCGCCTTGTACGTTGACGTGGTAGTCGTAAACGAGTTTGTCGATTTCGTTGGTGGTTACGCCGGGTTTGACGAATTGTCCGATGTAGTCGAGGGCTTCGGCAACGAGTTTGCCCAGTTCGCGCATTTTCTCGATTTCTTCAGGGGTTTTGATGATGATTTCGTTCATGTTGTTTCCTTGATGGTTTCAGACGACCTTGTTGCGGCACAAAGGTCGTCTGAAAGGGAAGGGGATGAGTCGGCAGCTTACTTTTGGAACACTGCAACGAGGCGTGCGGACGTTTCGGCTTTTTTTGGATTCGCGACTGATGCCGGAAGTTCAGATTAAAGCCGAACGCCAGTCCGCACTAGAATAGATTGTCGATGACTTCTTTGGATTTGGAAGGAGCCTTAGGTTTCGGAGTCGGCTTAGGTGCCGGCTTGGCTGCTTCGGGTTGGCGTTGTTCGGGTTTCGCCGCGGGTTTGGATTCGGTCGGCTGTTCCGGCGGCGTACGTCTGTTGCCTGCTGCGGCGGGTGTGCTGCGCGGCGTTTTTTCTTCGGTATCGGGCGTTTCGATTACAGCAGGTTTGGCGTTTGCTTTGTTATTGGCGGGTTTGTCTTCTGAGGCTTCGTCCTCAGTCGGGGCGGTGTTGCTGTTTTTGCCGTTTGATTTGTTTTTGGGCGGGATAACGGGATTGCGGGAATCGGTTTTTTCGTCGTCGTCAAGCTCGGCTTTGGCGGCAGGTTTGGTTCTGTCCTCTTCGGGAGCGCCGATGGGGCGCCAGACTTCGACAGGGGTGTCTTTGGGAACGGGTTTGTTTTTAATGGCTTCTCGTTCTTGGGAATCGTGGCTTTTGATGGTGCTGATGACGCCGATGACCAAGGCGGCAACGGCAATGATGCAGACGCCGAAAAAGGCTCCGATTAAATGTTTGGGTTTGAGTTGGAATGAGGATTTAGGGGTTTTGGACATGATAAATCGGTAAAAAGGAAATCAATCGGGCGGATTGTATCGTAATAGGTCGTCTGAAACAAAATCAGGTTTCAGACGACCTGTCAGTCAAGGGGCAATCCTATGGCTGTGGGGTGTAGTTTTGATACAGGGTAACGACTTTTTGTACGCCTACGGTGGTGCTGACGCGTTGGGTAACTTTTTCTTGTTCTTCAGGCGTCAGGATGCCCATCACATAGGTCACGTTGCCGTAGGTCACGATTTTGACGCGCGCCTGCGTGGTGGGTTTGAGGCCCAAAAGGGCGGTGCGGACTTTGGATGTGCCCCATGTGTCGTTGGTTACGTCGCCGAAGGTGCGTCCTTGGGGGGCAACGGTGATGTAGTTGTACACGCCTTCGGCGGCTTGTTCGGCACGGGCGATTTGTTCGACGAATTGTTTTTCGCCTTCAGTGGCGACTTGTCCGAGCAGCAGCAGGTGGCGGTTGTAGCCGACGACGTTGAGTTTGGGTGTGTAACCCTGCGCTTGGTTGTTTTGGCGCAGGTAGGAGCGGGCAGTGGTTTCGACGCGCACAGCCATTACGTTGTCGTCGGTTTGCGCGCCTGTGGTACGGCGGTCGACGGCGGATTTGGTGCCGACTGCCGCGCCGCCGAGGAGTACGCCGACACAGCCGCTGAGTGTCAGGCTGAGGAGGAGGGCGGTCAGAACGGGTGCGGTATGACGTTTGATGTTCATATTTTTTTCCTTGATGATGAGTTCGGCGGATATGTTTCAGACGACCTTTAAAAGAGGGTCGTCTGAAAAAAGGCTTACATTCCTTCAAGCAACATAGAGTCGATGCAGTCGCACATGGCGTGTATCAGCAGGATATGGTTTTCCTGAATGCGGGCGGTGCGCGGGTAGGGGACGTTGAGCAGTACGTCGGTGTCTTTGAGCATAGCGGCGATTTTGCCGCCGTCGCGGCCGGTCATGGCAATGACGTGCATATCGCGTTCGTGTGCCGCTTTGATGGCTTCGATAACGTTGGCAGAGTTGCCGGAAGTGGAGATGCCGACCAAAACGTCGCCGGCACGTCCGAGCGCGCGCACTTGTTTGCTGAACACATGGTCAAAACCGTAGTCGTTGCCGATGGCGGTCAGCGCGGAAGTGTCCGTCGTCAGCGCGACGGCGGCAAGTTCCATTCGCTCTTTTTCAAAGCGTCCGGTCATTTCGGCGGCGAAGTGCTGCGCGTCGGCAGCCGAACCGCCGTTGCCGCAGGCTAAAATTTTGCCGTCGTTCATCAGGCATTGCAGCATCAATTCGGCTGCTTGAGCAGTCGGCTCGACCAGCACTTTTTCGGCTTCCTGCTTGGCAAGGATGCTTTCGGCGAAATGGGCGGCAACGCGCTCTTGTAAAGTCGTCATATCGTCAACCTGTAATATTCTTTATCCATTCGGGCGGGCGGTTTCCTTCTATCAGCACCGCATCGATGCGGCACGCGCTATCCGTCATGCCGTTTTGTTGCAGATAATACTCCGCAGACCGTTGCAGTTTCAATAACTTAGACGGCGAAATACTGTATGCGGCACCGCCGAAACCCTGATTTTTGCGGTATTTTACTTCAACAAACAGAATCATGTTACCGTTTTTGACAATCAAATCGATTTCGCCGTAAGCGCAGTGCCAGTTACGCGCCACGAGTTTGCAGCCTTGCGAAAGAAGAAACGCCAGCGCGGCATCTTCGCCCGCCACCCCTTGTTTGTGGTTCAGACGCATGGAGGTTTACCCCGTATAATATCGTTATATTGTTTTCAGACGACCTGATAAAGCCATGTTTCAAAAACACCTTCAAAAAGCCGCCGACAGTATTGAAAAACGGACATTATACGTTGTCGCCACGCCCATCGGCAATTTGGCGGACATCACCCTGCGCGCGCTCGCCGTCCTGCAAAAAGCCGACATTATCTGCGCCGAAGATACGCGCGTTACCGCACAGCTTCTGAGCGCATACGGCATACAGGGCAAGCTCGTCAGCGTGCGCGAGCATAACGAACAACAGATGGCGGACAAAATCATCAACCATCTTTCAGACGACCTCACTGTCGCACAAGTTTCCGACGCAGGTACGCCTGCCGTCTGCGATCCCGGTGCAAAACTCGCCCGCCGCGTGCGTGAGGCTGGTTTTAAAGTTGTCCCCGTTGTTGGCGCGAGCGCGGTCATGGGTGCATTGAGCGTCGCAGGCGTTACCGAACCCAATTTCTACTTCAACGGTTTTTTGCCGCCGAAATCTGGCGAACGGCAGAAGCTGCTTGCCAAATGGGCGCAGGCTGATTTCCCTGTCGTGATGTTTGAAACCCCGCACCGCATCGAAGCCACCCTTGCCGACATGGCGGCTCTCTTCCCTGAACGCAGCCTGACCCTGGCCCGAGAAATCACCAAAACCTTCGAAACCTTCCTTAGCGGCACGGTTACTGAAATTCAGACGACCCTGAAAAACGACGGCAATCAGGTGCGCGGCGAAATGGTGCTCATCCTCCATCCTGCGCCCCCTGAAAAACACGGTACCTTGCCCGAGGTCGCGCAAAACGTTATGAAAATCCTCGCTGCCGAGCTGCCCACCAAACAGGCAGCCGAACTTGCCGCCAAAATTACCGGCGAAGGCAAAAAAGCCTTGTACGATTTGGCATTGGAATGGAAACGGGTTTCAGACGACGTTTGAAGGTGGGGTCGTCTGAAAAAAGAGGGAAGGGCAGTTGTTGAATGGCGATGGTATTAACGTGGGTTATGTCCTGAATCACAGAATATTCTGCGAAAAGAAAATCTACCAAAGACTTGCCTGATTTATATCGTTTTATTTTAAACGAAATAAAACAGAAACCCTCAATAAAGCCTGATGGTGAAGGTCGTCTGAAACGTTCAGACGACCTGCTTTTAGAATTAAGATGAAAATATTGAAAATTCTGCAATCTAATGTCTGTAATTGTATGTAATGCGTGATATAATGCGAACTCTTTGCCTTACGTTAAGGCAAAGTCGGATATGAACTCACAAAGATTAACATATTGCTTGACGTTCATAGGCTTCTTGATTATATTTAGCCTCGCATTACTGTCGGGATTTCCCGTTTTTATGAAGCAGATTCTCATCTTACAAATTCTGGTTTTGACAGCGGTTGCGCTGATTAGCGCCGCATTTTCAGGTTTGGCAGGATTTTGGTCTGCTGTCGCAGGCGGGTTTTCCTATCTTATTCCCTCCGCTTTCGCAGTTTTACTTTTAAAACTTTCCAAGTGTAACCCTTTGTATCATGGTAAAGCGTTCATTATTGGGGAAGTTTTAAAAGTAGTGCTGTCGCTGGTAATGATGCTTGCCGTATTCGCAGTTTGGCATCAGTCTTTGATATTCTTTCCGTTCTTGTTCGGATTGCTCGGTGTCAGCCATTTGGTTTTTTTAGTATTGTTGAGAGTGAAGCATTATGGCAGGTGACAAAATTACTGCTACTGATTACATCACGCACCACTTGCAAAGTTTGACCAGCCTTTCCGATGTCGCTAAAGGACAAGGCTTGGATAATATTGCTGATTTTTCTTTTATTAATATTGATGCAATATTTTTCTCTGTATTGTTGGGTGTAATCGGAAGTTTCCTACTTTTGCGTGGGGCTAGGAAGGCGACGGCGGGTGTGCCCGGACGTTTTCAGGCTGCCGTCGAGATTTTGTTTGAGTTTGTGGATGATATGTGTAAAAGCATTATTCACAACGAGCAATCTCGAAAAGCCATTGCCCCGTTAGGTTTGACGCTGTTTGTATGGATTTTCCTGATGAATGCCATGGATATGCTGCCGGTTGATTTGTTCCCGTGGCTGTGGCAAAACATTATTACCGGTAACCATCATGCATTGTTGCGTATTGTACCGACCGCAGATTTGAATACCACATTAGCGTTGGCTATCGGTGTCTTGGTGATTTGTATTTATTACAATATCAAAATCAAAGGTATCCGTGGTTGGATTCATGAGTTGTTCAGCGCTCCGTTCGGCGCCAAACTTGCTCCCGCCAACTTCCTTTTGAATCTGGTTGAATTCCTCTCTAAAACAGTTTCTCACGGTATGCGGTTGTTCGGTAACATGTATGCCGGCGAGCTGGTGTTCCTTCTGATTGCTTTGCTGGGTGGCGCTTGGGCGACATCTGGAAGCGTTGAAGTGTTGGATCCGATTCTGTTTGGTTTCCACATCCTTGCCGGATTGGCATGGGCGATTTTCCATATCTTGGTGATTACCCTGCAGGCATTTATCTTTATGGCCTTGGCGTTTGTCTATATCGGACAAGCTCATGATGCACATTAATTTATTAGGTAGTTTTTCATTAACTTTCTTTGTTTTCTCAAGGAGTAAAAAATGGGTTTGGTAGCAATTGCATGTGGTTTGATCGTAGCATTGGGTGCATTGGGTGCCTCTATCGGTATCGCAATGGTCGGTTCCAAATATCTGGAGTCTTCTGCTCGTCAACCTGAATTGATTGGTCCGCTGCAAACTAAATTGTTCCTGATTGCTGGTCTGATTGATGCCGCATTCCTGATTGGTGTGGCTATTGCACTGTTGTTCGCCTTCGTTAAACCATTTGGTGCATAATCAAACGGCGTGATCCGTCTAGGTACAGACTTCGGTCTGTTTGATTAACACTAGTACGAAGGTTAACTAACGTGAATATTAATGCAACCTTATTCGCTCAAATCATCGTCTTTTTCGGTTTGGTTTGGTTTACCATGAAATTCGTGTGGCCGCCAATCGCAAAAGCATTGGATGAGCGTGCCGCAAAAATTGCCGAAGGCTTGGCTGCTGCCGAGCGCGGTAAGAGCGATTTTGAACAGGCAGAGAAGAAAGTTGCAGAACTCTTGGCTGAAGGGCGTAACCAAGTTTCCGAAATGGTAGCAAACGCCGAAAAACGTGCCGCCAAAATCGTAGAAGAAGCGAAAGAGCAAGCTACTGTCGAGGCGGTGCGGATTACAGCACAAGCTAAAGCTGATGCCCAGCAAGAAATGAATCGTGCACGCGAAGTTTTGCGTGAACAAGTTGCTGCGTTGGCGGTTAAAGGTGCAGAGTCTATTTTGCGCAGTGAAGTAGATACTTCAAAACATGCGCAGCTGCTCAGTACTTTAAAACAGGAGCTGTAATCTTATGGCTGAGTTCGCAACGATTGCCAGGCCTTATGCGAAAGCATTGTTTAATCTGGCGCAGGAAAAAAACCAAATTGAGTCTTGGTTGGGCGGACTGGAAGAATTAGCCGCGGTTGTTCAAAATCAGAAAGTAATTTCTTTTCTTGAGCAACCTGAAATCAATACTTCTGAAAAGGTAAATGTACTTGCCGAACTCGTTGAAATAAAAAGTGATGAATTGAAGAATTTCATTACTGTTCTGGCAGAGCAAAAACGTTTGCCTGTATTGCCTGAAGTCTATGCTCAATATCAAGCTTTAACCTTGTCATTCAATCATACTAAGTCCGCTGTGATTTACAGTGCTTATCCATTGACTGAAAATCAATTGGCTGAGTTGGCTGAAATATTGAAAAAACGCTTTGACAGTAAGTTGCAGATTACAACTGAAGTTGCACCTGAATTAATTGGCGGTGTCAAAGTTGAAGTGGGTGACCAGGTCTTGGATTTGTCGGTGCGGGGTAAATTGAATGCCCTGTATGCGACTATGACAAATTAGGAGAGTTTTCATGCAGCTTAATCCTGCTGAAATTAGCGATTTGATTAAAGCTAAAATTGAAAATCTGTCTGGAAATACAGAAGTACGTACCCGTGGTACGGTTATTTCTGTAACAGACGGTATTGTTCGTATTCATGGCTTGTCAGACGCAATGCAAGGTGAGATGCTCGAATTCCCGGGTAACACTTTCGGTTTGGCGATGAACTTGGAGCGCGACTCCGTCGGCGCCGTAGTGTTGGGTGAATACGAACATATTAAAGAAGGCGACACAGTTACTTGTACCGGTCGTATTTTGGAAGTACCTGTCGGCCGTGAGTTGGTTGGTCGCGTTGTAGATGCGCTGGGTCGCCCGATTGATGGCAAAGGCCCGATCAACACATCTTCCACAGCGCCAATCGAAAAAATTGCACCGGGTGTAATTGCCCGTAAATCAGTTGACCAGCCTATGCAAACCGGTCTGAAGGCCATTGACTCAATGGTTCCGATTGGTCGCGGTCAACGTGAGCTGATCATTGGTGACCGTCAAACAGGTAAAACAGCCGTAGCATTGGATGCTATTGTCAACCAAAAAGGTACGGGCGTTATCTGTATTTATGTTGCAATCGGTCAAAAAGCATCTTCTATTGCCAACGTAGTACGCAAATTGGAAGAGCATGGCGCAATGGAGCACACTATTGTGGTTGCGGCGACTGCTTCTGAAGCTGCGGCTTTGCAATATATCGCACCTTATGCAGGTTGTACGATGGGCGAGTTTTTCCGCGACCGTGGTGAAGACGCATTGATTGTATATGATGACTTGTCCAAACAGGCTGTTGCTTACCGTCAAATTTCCCTGTTGCTGCGCCGTCCTCCCGGTCGTGAAGCATATCCTGGCGACGTTTTCTATCTGCACTCCCGTTTGTTGGAGCGCGCTGCCCGTGTAAATGAGCACGAAGTTGAAAAACTGACCAATGGCGAAGTGAACGGCAAAACAGGCTCTCTGACTGCATTGCCGATTATTGAAACGCAAGCCGGCGACGTCTCTGCATTCGTACCGACAAACGTGATTTCGATTACCGACGGTCAGATTTTCTTGGAAACCGACTTGTTTAACGCCGGTATCCGTCCTGCGATTAATGCCGGTATTTCGGTATCGCGCGTAGGTGGTGCTGCACAAACCAAAGTAATTAAAAAACTGGGTGGCGGTATCCGTTTGGCACTTGCCCAATATCGTGAGTTGGCAGCCTTCTCGCAATTTGCTTCCGATTTGGATGAAGCTACACGCAAACAGCTGCAACACGGTGAAGTGGTTACTGAATTGATGAAGCAAAAACAATTCAGCACTTTGGATACAGCCGAAATGGCTTTGACCTTGTGGGCCATTAATAATGGTTCTTACGAAGATGTACCGGTATCCAAGGCATTGGCTTTCGAAGCAGAATTTTTGAGCTTTGTACGCACTCAGCATCCTGGTGTTTTAGAAGCAATCAATGCATCAGGTGCGATGTCCGATGAAAGCGAAAAAGCATTGACTGAAGCCATGAATTCTTTCAAATCTTCTTATGCTTACCAAGCTTAAGAGCTGAAATGAAAGGAGTCTGAAATGGCAGTCGGAAAAGAGATTCTCACCAAAATCCGTAGTGTTCAAAATACTCAAAAGATCACTAAAGCGATGCAGATGGTGTCAACCTCTAAAATGCGGAAGACTCAGGAACGGATGCGCTTGGCGCGTCCGTATGCCGAAAAAGTACGGACAGTTATGAGTCATTTGGCGCGAACCCATGAAGATCACGGTATTAAATTATTGGCACCTCATCGTGAAACACGTCGGGTAGGTTTCATTTTAATCACCTCTGATAAAGGTCTTTGCGGTGGTTTGAACGCGAATGTTTTGAAGAAATTCTTAGCGCAAGTCCAAGAATACCAAGAACAAGGCATTGAAGTTGATGTCGTTTGTTTAGGTAGTAAAGGTTTGGCAGCTTGTCAAAACATCGGTTTGAACGTTATTGCCAGTGCGATTAATTTGGGTGATACCCCAAGAATGGAATTGCTGCTTGGTCCATTGACTGAAATCTTCCAACGTTACGAGAAGCATGAGTTAGATAAAATACATCTGGTGTATTCATGTTTTGTGAATACCATGCGTCAAGAACCACGATTGGAGGTTCTGCTGCCTATCGGCGAAAATGTGATAGAAGACGAGGAGAGTTATTCTTCATTCAGTTGGGAATACCGTTATGAGCCAAGTCCTGTCGCTGTGTTGGAATATCTGGTTCGCCGCTATTTAGAGTCTGTGGTTTACCAAGCATTGAGTGACAATATGGCATCTGAGCAAGCTGCACGTATGGTGGCAATGAAAGCAGCCACCGACAATGCAGGCAATGCCATTAAAGAGTTGCGTTTGGTATATAACAAATCGCGTCAAGCTGCGATTACCACGGAATTGTCAGAAATTGTAGCAGGTGCGGCGGCAGTTTGATGTCGTCTGAAACCTGAACAGGAAATTAGGATACGATAATGAGCCAAGGCAAAATCGTACAAATTATTGGTGCGGTAGTTGACGTGGAGTTCCCGCGTGATGCCATTCCGCGTGTTTACGACGCCCTGAAATTGGATGCAAACGGCCTGACTTTGGAAGTGCAACAGCTTCTGGGTGACGGCGTAGTCCGTACTATTGCAATGGGTAGTTCGGATGGTTTGAAACGCGGCATGACTGTAAGCAATACAGGTGCGCCAATTACAGTGCCGGTAGGTAAAGGTACTTTGGGACGTATTGTCGATGTATTGGGTACGCCTGTTGATGAAGCAGGTCCGATTGATACCGACAAACACCGTGCCATCCATCAGACAGCTCCGAAATTTGATGAACTGTCTGCGACTACTGAGCTGCTGGAAACCGGCATTAAAGTGATTGACTTGCTGTGTCCGTTTGCCAAAGGCGGTAAAGTAGGTCTGTTCGGTGGCGCCGGTGTGGGCAAAACCGTCAACATGATGGAATTGATTAACAACATCGCCAAAGCGCATAGCGGTTTGTCCGTGTTCGCAGGTGTGGGTGAGCGTACCCGTGAAGGTAATGACTTCTACCACGAGATGAAAGATTCCAACGTATTGGACAAAGTAGCGATGGTTTACGGTCAGATGAACGAACCCCCGGGTAACCGTCTGCGTGTAGCCTTGACCGGTTTGACGATGGCCGAATACTTCCGTGATGAAAAAGACGAAAGCGGCAAAGGCCGTGACGTATTGTTCTTCGTGGACAATATTTACCGTTACACCCTGGCCGGTACCGAAGTATCCGCATTGTTGGGTCGTATGCCTTCAGCAGTAGGTTACCAACCGACATTGGCTGAAGAAATGGGTCGTTTGCAAGAGCGTATTACCTCTACCCAAACAGGCTCCATTACTTCTATTCAAGCCGTATATGTGCCTGCGGATGACTTGACTGACCCGTCTCCTGCAACGACATTTGCCCACTTGGACGCCACTGTCGTATTGAGCCGTGATATTGCCTCTTTGGGTATTTACCCCGCAGTTGACCCGCTCGATTCCACTTCGCGCCAACTGGATCCGATGGTATTGGGTCAAGAGCACTATGACGTAGCCCGCGGCGTACAATCTACCTTGCAAAAATACAAAGAATTGCGCGATATTATTGCCATTCTGGGTATGGACGAATTGTCAGACGAAGATAAACTGACCGTGATGCGTGCGCGTAAGATCCAACGCTTCCTGTCGCAACCGTTCCACGTTGCCGAAGTATTTACCGGCTCTCCCGGCAAATATGTATCGTTGCGTGACACCATTGCCGGCTTTAAAGCTATCTTGAACGGTGAATACGACCATCTGCCTGAACAAGCTTTCTACATGGTAGGCGGTATCGAAGAAGCGGTCGAGAAAGCGAAAACCTTAAACTAAGGAGGTCGGCATGAGCATCATGCGAGTTGAAGTGGTAAGTAGCGAGCAGAATATCTATTCAGGCGAAGCCAGTTTTGTAGTGGTTCCGACTGTTCAAGGTGAGCTCGGTATTTATCCGCGACACGAGCCGATTATGAGTTTGGTACGTCCCGGTGCATTGCGTTTGACCGTGCCGGGCGAAGCCGAAGAAGTGCTTGTTGCTGTTTCCGGCGGAGTGCTGGAAGTGCAGCCCAACCAACTTACTGTGTTGGCGGATGTTGCCGTACGCAGTTCCGAGATGGATCGGGAGCGCGCGGAAGCTGCCAAGAAAGCGGCGGAAACCGGCATTTCTCAAGCCAAAGACGATAAATCGCTGGCTGAAGCACACAAAGCCTTGGCCGCAGCGATTGCACAGCTCAAAACCTTGGATTATCTTCGTTCGCACAAAAACAAATAAGCAGATTTGCTTTATAAAAAGCACGGTTGATTACCGTGCTTTTTATTTTTTGGATTGACTGGAAAATATGAAAAATTTGCTGGGGTAAGTTCAAATAGGGGAGAACATTCTATAGTGGATTAAATTTAAATCAGGACAAGGCGACGAAGCCGCAGACAGTACA
>CAJZEA010000024.1:0-12809 GCA_915066515.1 uncultured Neisseria sp.
CGAGAAGAGCCGGAGTGGTCATGATGGAATCCTGTTTGCCTGATGATGGTCGGTTTGCAGAAACGGGCAGGGGTCGTCTGAAAATTGTTTACAAAAAAGACCGCCTGAGAAAATATCGGCTAAAAAAAAACACGCCCCGCAGCCTTGATTTTGCTGCGTAACGTGCTTTTTCAGGCATAGCTGCCTATGCCGTAGAAGCAATGCATTCTACGTCAAAAAGCCGCATCGTTCAAGCTGTGACGTGGCAACGGATTTTGCCTTTACAATCACGCCGCCTGTTTCATTTTCGCCATTGTTCGCCGTGTCAGATAAAAAAAACAGCCCGAACCCCACATAAATGACATCGTAAATGTTAGAATCTCATTCCGAGAAAATAAAAACAACGTCATCATCCGTCAACCGACGATTTTATGAAAAAAGAACGCATTATGAAAAACAAATCTTCACGTTGCCCCGGCTCCATCCGTCCGATGATTTACAGCATCGCCTCCGCGCTCGCCCTGATGAACGGGGCGGCAAATGCCGCGACAAGCGAGTTCGCCAAAGTCCCGCTGTATCTGCAAAATGAAACCAAAATCGATAAACAGCCTGAAGTTAAGCATAATATTATGCTGTTTATTGATGATTCAGGTAGTATGGCGCGGAGCTCTATCAACGGCAAACGTATTTCAGTAGAGAATGGCAATATATCTCATGCATCACGAATGACAGTTGCAAAAGATGCTTTGAGCCAAGTGTTAAGTAAGCATGGTGGAGAGTTTAATTGGGCGTTGCAAACGTTGAATAACTCAGGACGAGCAGATACTACGGATAGGGAAGGATTTTCTATTCCAGCGACTGAAATTGCAAAGAGGGTAAAAAGTATTAATCCCGATAGAGGTACGCCGACTACCTCGCGTTATTTCGAGTTGGTCAGTCGAATTGTTATGCCGAATGTGAAATACCGTTGTCAGAAATCATATGTGGTTTTGATGTCGGATGGTGATGCTAACCTTAGTTGCAATTTATGGGATAGGAGGAGTGGAGAAAATTTAGGAGGACCTGATTTTGGGTATGGTTATGATCGTTACTCGAAATATTACAATAGAAATATATATATAAGTAACCCATTTGATAAGGATAGCATTCTATACAATGAGGCATATAAGGATAGCATTCTATACAATGAGGCATATAATTATTTTGGTGCTAGACCTCATGGCTTCTGCAAATATGAAAAAGGGGGAGCGTACGATACCTCTTGGGATAGAAATGATGGCTTAGCCTTCTTTAGCAAAAAACTTGCGGAAAAAGATTTTAAAACCGAAGGAACGGATGATGCAGGTAAAAGCTGGAACGGCGATCCTAAAGATCCTGCGGATTACAGCAAACAACTGGTACAGACCTTTACCGTAGGCTTCGGGCAAGGTATTACGGATTCAGGAAAGAAGTATTTACAGCTGGCTGCCAGCCGCCCCGAGTATTATTATGAGGCAGATAAACCTGAAAGTTTGTCGAAGGCATTTAACGACATTATAGAGCAGATTAAATCTGATACGAAAAATGTGGGTTATGACGATGTGGGTGCGACCGCGCCTGCAACGACCAGCAGCAGCCTGCCTGGGATGTCGGCAGTTATCGGTTTGAAAACGAACTCTTGGAGCAGCCAGATTATTTTCCAAAGATTAGGGAAGGATGGTCGCCGCAGTGAAGAGTTGAAGCAGTACCCGTCGTTTGCAAACCGTAAAACCCTGATTAATACGGATTCCGGTACTTATTTTATTAATAATATTCCCAATAATACTTTAAACAATGCCTATTTTGATATTGCAGATGCTGCGAATGGTAAAAATTCGGATGAGTGGCGTGATTTGCTGAATTGGACGGGTCGTGTTGGTGATGATAAGTCAATACAAGATAAGTCGAAAAACACACCGTACAGTCAGGTTTACCGTATTCGGGAAGGTGATCAGCGCGATTTGGGCGATATTTTGGACGGTTCGGTTGCTGCTGTCGGTAATAAGACCAAATATAAAGTTGGCAACGATACTATCGAGCGTCAGAAATATATGGTTGCGGCTGCGAATGACGGCATGGTGCATTTGTTCCAAACCTCGTCAGATGCAAATCATCCGTATGAGCTGAAAGTCAGTTACATTCCTTCGACAATGGAGCGGGATGTCGCAGACGGCAATAATGTGAAAACAGTTACTTTGGCAAAGGTTTTGAAAAATATTGCCAAAGACAGCTATACATCCTCCATTACCAATCATGAATATATGATTAACGGCGGATTTACCTTGCGTCAGACTCCTGAAAATGATACTCAGCGCGTATTTATGTTCGGTGCGATGGGTCAGGGTGGTCGTGGTGCCTATGCCCTGAATATCGGCGGTAATGTAGATAAAACTACCAAAACAGGCTTGGATGTCACTGATACCGAGTGGAATAAAACAGTTCCATTGTTTGAAACCATCAAAGGTGAGAAAAATACATTGGGCTATACCATTGGTACGCCGCAAATTGGGCGCGTCTCGGTCAGCAGGCCTGCCGATAACGGGCGTGTAGATACACAAGAAAACATTCGCTATGCGGGTTTCCTTGCCAGCGGTTATCGCGTTGAAGATAAAGCCGATGCGAAAAACGAAACTGCATTATACATATATGAAATGTTAGGCAAGGAAGTCGGTACGGGCGATAAACGCGGTAGCGGTACAGGTAAAGCACCGGGCGAATTGTTGAAAAAAATCGAAGTCGAAGGCGGTGTAGGCGGTCTGTCCACGCCGACCCTTGTGGACACCGATTTTGACGGTGTAATTGATGTTGCCTATGCGGGCGACCGTGGCGGCAATATGTATCGTTTCGACCTGCGCGGCGAAAAACCAGACAACTGGAAGGCTGTTAAAATCTTTACGGGTTCGCCCAGCAAACCGATTACCTCCGCGCCCGCCGTTTCCCGCCGCAGAGCAAACGAATATGTCGTGATTTTCGGTACGGGCAGTGAGATTTATCAAAATGATCTGACCAATAAAGACAAGCAGTCTATTTACGGTATTTATGAAGATTTGACACCGAATCAGACCGTAACCGCTGCTTCCGAAAGTGATTTGCAACAACAAGAGTTTCGTCCTGAAGAAAAAGGAAAAGAAGGTTATATTTATCTAACTAACAACCAGGTTGCCAAAACCCAAAAAGGTTGGAAAATCGATTTGCGTGATGGTGAACGGGTAAACGTCAAACCGACTATGATCTTGCGTACTGCTGTTGTGACTGTGCGTCGTTATGATTCTGTTACAGAAGAAAAATCTGCTGGTGCCGATGTTTGTTTGCCAACCAGTACAAGTGTAAAAACTGTGGCAAAAACTTCGTTCATTGGTGTGAATGCTGATAATGGAGGTGCATTGAACGCACGCAACGCACGCTTTACACCTGATAATGTTATCCGAAAATTGGACGGCTTCGGTATGCAATACGCCAATGGTTTGACTCGGGATGGGGTTATCAGCTTTACCTTCCTCAATCCGAGCAAATTGGATGATTCCCCCGTGACTGCAGATGGGGATTCAGGAGGTACGGGTACGGATAAAGAGCTTTCTGTTACGTCGAGTGCACCAAACAACAAATGCTTCTCCAATAAAGCGACTCGCAGCCTACTGTTAAATAAGGGTGAGTCTCTGGCAGTTGAGGGTCGTATCTGTGGTTTGCAACGTATTAGCTGGCGCGAGCTGTTTTTCTGATTGGTTTAGTTAAACGTCGCATCCGATAGAAAGGTCGTCTGAAAACTTGGAAACAGGTTTTCAGACGACCTTTGCTTTATCTAAGATGCAATCAGCTTTGCGGTCGGTAAATCTTATCGAATACGCCGCCGTCGTTGAAAAATCGTGCTTGTGCTTTGCGCCAACCGCCGAAGGTTTCGTCGATGCCGACCAGTTTCAAATCGGGGAAGCGTGTTTTAAATTCGGCGCGTACGGCTTCGTCGGTGGGGCGGTAGAAATGGCGTGCTGCCATTCGTTGCGCTTCTTTGCTATACAGCATTTCCAAATAGGTTTTGGCGATTTGTTCCGTGCCTTTTTCTTTTGCTACTTCGCTGACCACGGCGACGGGCGGTTCGCACAGCATGGATATTGACGGCGTGATGATTTCAAATTGGTTCGGATTTTCCTGCAAGGCGAGGTGCGCTTCGTTTTCCCATACCAGCAAAACATCGCCTAATCCGCGCCGTGTAAAGGTTATGGTCGAACCGCGCGCGCCTGCGTCCATGACCGGCACGCGGCGGTAGAGTTCGGAAACAAACTGTTCTGCCGCCGCATCCCCGCCTTTTTCTTGTGCGTACGCCCAAGCCGACAGGAAATTCCAGCGTGCGCCGCCTGAGGTTTTCGGGTTTGCCGTGATGATTTGTACGTCGCCTTTGACCAAGTCGTCCCAGTCATGAATCTGCTTGGGATTGCCTTTGCGTACCAGGAACACGATGGTTGAAGTGTAGGGCGTGCTGTTGTGCGGCAGGGCTTTTTGCCAATCTGCCGACAAGAGTTGCCTGCCTGCTTTGCTGTGATGGAGCGCGTCGATGTCGGATGCCAGCGCAAGCGTTACGACATCGGCTTTCAAGCCGTTTTGCACGGTCAATGATTGCTTGCCCGAACCGCCGTTGGAGAGGCGGATATCTGCTTCCTGTCCGTGTGTTTTTTGCCAGTAGTGTTGGAAAAACGGGTTGTATTCGCGGTAGAACTCGCGTGTCGGGTCGTACGATACATTCAACATGACGACGCGCTCGGGTTTGCCTTTGCCCGACGTGCCTCCGGACTGCCCGCATGAGGCGAGCCACACCGTCGCGCCGATGAAGATAATGCCCAGCCATGATTTGAGTCCCATCATATTTTCCTTATCAGACAAATACTTGAGCGGGGAATATAACAAGGCGGGAATCGCGCGGGAAATATTGTTTGCTTCTTTGGATATAACGGAAATGCGTTTGCGGCGATATGTGGCTTGGTGTTTGCAGTTATGGCGCTTGAAGGGATGAATAACGGAAAGGTCGTCTGAAAACGGATTTCGGTTTTCAGACGACCTTTTGTCAATGATGAACCATGCAGACAACGCCTAGCTGTGAACGCTGCTTGCCAAACCGAAAGCCGTCTGCTTCGGACGGACAGGATTCAGCGGTGCATAATCATGGCTTTAATCCACGCGGGTATTTCGCGAGAGAGTTTGCGCAGGTAATTGGGCGTGGAGTCGCCGCAGGAACCGGAAGCGTAAAACTGGACGTTTTTACCTTTTAAATGACGGTTGACGAGCCACTCGGCGCGTGCGAGATGGAAGGCGTCGCTGACGATGATGACGTTGGATGCGTCTTGCAACAGCGGGGCGCTCAATGCGATGTTTTCAAAAGTGCTTTCCGATTTGTTTTCGATGCGGATGTGTTCGGGCGGGATGCCCATGTCTATCGCCATAGATTGCATGGCTGCCGCTTCGTTGCTGCCGTCGCCGTCCGTGCCGCCGCTCATCAGCAATCCGCTGACTTTGTTTTGGCGGTAGAGGGCGACGCCTGCTTCAACACGGGAACGCAGGCAGGGATTGGGCTTGCCGCGCCTGTTGACGGAATTGCCTAAGATGACGGCGATGTCGGCAGGTTTGATGTTTTGGGATGCTTTTTCTGCTTGGACGGCTTGGTAATGCAGCCAAGCCACGCTGGTCGCCCAGATGAGGAGAAGCGGGAGGAAGCCCCATATTATCCATCTTTTCATAAATGATTCCTTTGGGTGTATCGGGTGTGTGCGGCGGGATATCGGTTGAATGGCGCGGCAGTGAAACATCATAGCATATGCGGATTGTCTGACCGGCGAGACGGGATGGGCGGTAGATTTCGGTTGCGGGCGGGGTGGGTATGTTGTGTTGTCATCGCGGGGAGGTCGTCTGAAACCATCTTCTGTTTTTCAGACGACCTCGTAAATGTTAAGATAAACCGTTTTTCCCTTTACGGTATGGAAGGGCGCAAAAAGCGGCGGCATCGGGTCGCTTGCTGTTTTGCGTGGTTCCGCCATGTATTGACCGAAAGCCATTTATGACCGATATCCTCAATAAAATCCTTGCCACCAAGGCCCAAGAAGTGGCCGTGCAAAAAGCGGCTGCGCCACTTGCGGAAGTCAAAGCGCGGTTGCGCGATGCCGAACCCGTGCGTGACTTTTTTGCTTCCATCCGCAATAAACACGCCCAAAACTTGTCTGCCATTATCGCGGAAATCAAAAAAGCCAGTCCCAGCAAAGGGCTGATACGGCCTGATTTTCACCCTGCGAACATTGCGCGCGCTTATGAACGCGCGGGGGCGGCTTGTTTGTCTGTGTTGACCGACGAAGTGTATTTCCAAGGTTCGCCCGAGTATTTGAAACAGGCACGTTCGGCGGTCAGCCTGCCGGTGTTGCGCAAGGATTTCATCATCGACGACTATCAGATTTATCAGGCGCGCACATGGGGCGCTGATGCGGTTTTATTGATTGCGGCGGCTTTGGATGCCGCGCAGTTGGCGCATTTTGAAGCCGTTGCCCACGATTTGGGCTTGACCGTGCTGCTGGAATTGCACGACCAATCCGAATTGGAAAAATGCCGTAACATGACCACGCCGCTTTGGGGCGTGAACAACCGCAATCTGCGGACTTTTGAAGTCACGCTCCAGCAGACTTTAGACCTGCTGCCCGAGCTGTCGGGTAAAACGGTCGTCACGGAAAGCGGTATCCGAAACAAAGACGATGTGGACTTTATGCGCGGACATGGCGTGCATACGTTCTTAATCGGCGAAACCTTTATGCGGGCGGCGGATATCGAAGCCGAAGTGCGTAAGTTGTTTTAATACCGTGCCGTAAGGTGTGCAAAGCACAAAATTTTTTGCCTGCTTTTGAGGTGGTCTGCTTCGGAAGCAGGCAATTTAGTGTTTCCTCGACCGCCACACCGACCAGATAATCCACAGGCTGTTGGCGAAGGCGATAAGGTAGCCGACGAAGCCGATAAACTTGGGGCCGGTGTCTATACTCATGACGATGGACGAACCGATAATCAGGGCGGCGGTGACGATGCCCATGGTCAGGCGGTTGGCGGCGCTGTCGATTTGATGGCTGATGCGGTCTGACTGCTTGAGGTCTAGGGTGATGCCGAATTTGCCTTTTTGCAGCATTCTGGTCAGCCTGAAGAAGTCTTGCGGCAGCGACTCCGCCATTTGCAACAGGGTGCGCAGTTGCGTTTTGGCGTTGCGGGCGATGTGGGCGGCGGAGGCTTGTTCTTTGACGGCGGCTTCGGTGATGGGTTTGGCGCGTTCGAGCAGTTCGATACTGCCGTCGAGCCGTTTGACGACGCCTTCGAGGGTGATGAGGGTTTTGAAGAGCATCACGAGGTCACCAGGCAGGGTCAGCCCGTGGCGGCGCATGATGGAAGTGATGTCGTTGATGACTTGGCTGACGCGCAGGTCGCGGATGGGTGTGTGTTCGTAGTTGAGCAGCATTTCCAAGACGTCGGCGCCGAGCAGGTTTTCGTCGGGCAAATCGCCCTGCGCCCAGTCGCTGAGGACGTATTGGATGAGCAGCGCGTCGTTGTTGGTCAGGGCGTTGATAAGGTTGAGGATTTCGCGGCGGCGTGTGTTGCCGAGGTGTCCGACCAGCC
Source organism: uncultured Neisseria sp. (assembly GCA_915066515.1). Taxonomy (GTDB): domain Bacteria; phylum Pseudomonadota; class Gammaproteobacteria; order Burkholderiales; family Neisseriaceae; genus Neisseria. Next base: position 7,624 of record CAJZEA010000024.1, read on the forward strand.
CGAAGTCGATGAAGGTGATGCCGCCGTTGTCGTTGATGAAGATGTTGCCCGGATGGGGGTCGGCATGGAAAAAGCCTTGCCGCAGCATCATGATGAAGAGGGTGTCGGTAATCCGTCCGGCAAGCCCGTTGCGCAAGGTGTGGGGCATGGTTTCGAGGTCGGCGTCTTTCAGGAGTGTGCCGCCGATGTAGTCTTGTACGAGGATGTGCCGGTTGGAAATGTCGGGATAGACGGCAGGGATACGGACCAAAGGGTCGTCTGAAAAGGTCTGACCGAAACGCTGCATATAGCGCAGCTCCACCGATAAGTCGGTTTCTTTCGCCAGACTCTTGGCAAAATAGGCGACCATCAATACGGGCTGGTAACGGCGCACTTCGGGGATTTCGGATTCCATCAGTCTGGCGAGGTGGTTCAAAATCCGCAAATCCGCCTGAATGACCGGCTCGATGTCGGGGCGTTTGACTTTGACGGCGACGGCGGTTCCGTCTAAAAGTTCGGCACGGTGTACCTGCGCCACCGACGCGCTGCCGGCGGGTTTCGGGTCTATGCTGCGGAACACTTCGGAAACGGGTTTGCCCAGATAGGCTTCGACCAAAGTATAGATTTCAGACGACGGTATCGGCGCGACGTTGCTTTGCAGTTGTTCGAACTCTTCAATCCACTCCGCCCCGAAAATATCGACCCGTGTGGACAATACCTGACCGAGTTTGATGAAGGTCGGACCCAGCTCCTCAAACGCTTTGCGGAAGCGTCGCGGTGTACTCATATAACGGCTGTCGGGATGCACTTCGTCCCCGCCCGCCGCACCCAAACGGATGCGCTGCACAAAGCCGCCCAAGCCGTATTTCGTCAGTACGGTAATAATTTCGCGCATTCTGGAAAAGTCGCGCATAGCGAGCAGAGTAGGTATCATCATTGGTTGAATATTTTCGCAAAATTTTTTATAAACAACGCTTTAACGCAATATAACAGACGCTTTTTTGCCAAACATCCTGTTTTTTATATACAATCGCCTGAATATCCCAGATACAGAATAACATAATAGCAGGCGGCAGACAGGTCGTCTGAAAATGGAATCAGTCAAACATGAAAGCCTTATCCAGGCTGGCGGCACTATTGGCTTCGGTCTATGTGCTGTCCGGCATTCATTTTGCAAACGCCGACGATCTCGATTCGTTCGTCAGAAACAGACAGCAGGTTTTAAACCAATTTGAAGATGCAAGACAACCTGCTTCCCCGGCACTCCTCCAACCCGGACGCGCAATCACTGCCGCGATCGCTCCCCGTCAACCCGTAAGCTCTGTACAGTCATCAGACAATGCAGACGAACTCATCAGCAGCGCGATGGGGCTTTTGGGCGTAGCCTACCGCTACGGTGGCACATCCGCGTCCACAGGTTTCGACTGCAGCGGTTTCATGCAGCACATCTTCAAACGCTCGATGGGCGTAAACCTCCCGCGCACTTCCGCCGCACAGGCAAAAATGGGTGTCGGCGTATCGCGTAGCGAATTGCAGCCGGGCGACATGGTGTTCTTCCGCACGATGGGTCGCGGCAGAATCTCCCACGTCGGCCTCTACATCGGCAACAACCGTTTCATCCACGCGCCGCGTACCGGCAAACGTATCGAAGTCACCAGCCTCAGCAACAAATACTGGAATGCCAAATACGCCTTCGCCCGCCGCGTGAAGAAAAACGATCCGTCCCGTTTCCTCAATTAAGTCTAGGAAAGTACCAACGTGAGTATGCCTGAAATGCCCAAATGGTATGACGACGACGGGCAAATCGTATCCTGCACTGAAAAAGTGAAAGTCATGACCGAAAACATGACCGAGCTTTATCAGGCGGCGCAAGACGCATTTGAAGACGCACTCCTGATGGGATGCAGCGAGAAGCAGTTGCGCGAATACCTGCGAGCCTTGATTGAAGGTGTGGAAAATCCCTACCGGAAATCCTAGGCGGAAATCCCTATCCGACGGCGTGGCTTTTGACCATGCCGTTTTTTATGGGCGACAACCCGACAAGGTCGTCTGAAAGCCGGCAAGATGCTTTCAGACGACCTTGTTGGGTTTCAGCATTGATTGATTCAGATAAGCGCGAAAACGGCAAATCGATGTTGCATTCGGGCTGAGCCACACTTTTCAGACGACCCCAAGGGCGTTATGATTTAATTATAGTGGATTAAATTTAAATCAGGACAAGGCGACGAAGCCGCAGACAGTACAGATAGTACGGCAAGGCGAGGCAACGCCGTACTGGTTTAAAGTTAATCCATTATATTAACAAAGATTCATAAACCGCCCGTCTGCAAAGCGGCAAACCATAGAGGAAACCCGACCCATGCACACCATACGCGCCTTGCTCGTCCTGCTCGGCTGCCTTGCGCTCGGCGAAACCGCCGCCTACCTTACGGGCATCAAACTGCCCGGCAGCATCATCGGCATGGGTATTCTGTTTGCCATGCTTCAGGCAGGGTGGGTGAAAGCCGAGTGGTTGCAGCAGCTTACCGACGCACTGATGGCAAACCTGACGCTTTTCCTTGTGCCGCCCTGCGTCGCGGTCATCAGCTATTTGGATTTGATTGCCGACAGTTGGCTGTCGATACTCGTCTCCGCCGCCGCCAGTACCGTGTGCGTCCTGTTGGTTACGGGCAAGGTGCACCAATGGATACGGGAGAAAATCTGATGGACGGCATCCTTTCCCTGTGGCAGCAGCCCAGTGTCCTGCTTTTCCTGACGCTGGCGGTTTACGCGCTGGCACTCATCCTCCGCGCGCGGACGGGTTATCTGCTGCTCAATCCCGTCTTAATCAGCACCGTTACCCTGATTGCCTATCTCAAAATCCTCGACATCGATTACGCCGCGTACCACGATGCCGCGCAGTTTATCGACTTCTGGCTTAAGCCCGCCGTCGTCGCGCTTGCCGTCCCGCTCTATCAAAACCGCCAAAAAATCTTCAGCCAGTGGCTGCCCGTCATCGTCTCGCAGCTTGCCGGCAGCGTGACCGGCATCATCACGGGCATGTATTTCGCCAAATGGCTGGGCGCGGAGCGCGAAGTCGTCCTCTCGCTCGCCGCCAAATCCGTGACCAACCCCATTGCCATCGAAATCACCCGCACCATAGGCGGCATCCCCGCCATTACCGCCGCCACCGTCATCGTCGCCGGACTTGTCGGGCAGATAGCCGGTTATACCGTGCTTAAAAACACCGTCGGCATGCCCTCGTCGGTCGGCATGTCGCTTGGCACCGCCTCACACGCCATGGGCATCGCCGCCTCACTCGAGCGCAGCCGGCGCATGGCGGCATACGCAGGGCTGGGGCTGACCCTCAACGGCGTACTGACCGCCGCCATCGCCCCGATTATCATCCCCGTATTAGGATTCTGAACACTTTTCAGACGACCTCCGATGAACCAAAAAGGTCGTCTGAAACCCAAACCCATAGCAACCCCAAACAAAGGAGCAGCAAAATGGCAGTCAACCTCACAGAAAAAACCGCAGACCAACTGCTGAACATCGACGGTATCCAACTCTTCACCGCCCGCGCAGGCATCAAACAAACCGACCGCGCCGACCTCACCCTGATGGTACTTTCCGGCGGCAACACCGTCGGTGCCGTCTTCACCACCAACCGCTTCTGTGCCGCCCCCGTCCACATCGCCAAATCACACCTCTTCGACGAAGACGGCGTGCGCGCCATCATCATCAACACCGGCAACGCCAACGCCGGTACAGGCGCGCAAGGCAGGATCGACGCCATCGAAACCTGCGCCGCCACCGCCGAACAAACCGGCTGCAAACCTTCCCAAGTCCTTCCGTTCTCCACAGGCGTCATCCTCGAGCCCCTGCCCGTCGGCAAAATCGTCGCCGCCCTGCCCAAAATGCAGCCCGCCGACTGGGCGGATGCCGCACGCGCCATCATGACCACCGACACCGTGCCCAAATCCGCCTCGCGCGAAGGCAGCGTCGGCGAAAAACACACCGTCCGCGCCACCGGCATCGCCAAAGGCTCCGGCATGATCCATCCCAACATGGCGACCATGCTCTCCTTCATCGCCACCGATGCCAAAGTTTCCCAACCCGTCCTCCAGCTGATGACCCAAGAAATCGCCGACGAAACCTTCAACACCATCACCGTTGACGGCGACACCAGCACCAACGACAGCTTCGTCATCATCGCCACCGGCAAAAATAGCCAAAGCGAAATCGACAACATCGCCGACCCGCGTTACAAACAGCTCAAAGACCTGCTCGGCAGCCTCGCCCTCGAACTCGCCCAAGCCATCATCCGCGACGGCGAAGGCGCAACCAAATTTATCACCGTCCGCGTCGAAAACGCCAAAACCCGCGACGAAGCCCGCCAAGTCGCCTACGCCGTCGCCCACTCGCCCCTCGTTAAAACCGCCTTCTTCGCCTCCGACCCCAACCTCGGCAGACTGCTCGCCGCCATCGGCTACGCCGGCATCGCCGATTTGGACGCCGACATCCTCGAAATGTATCTGGACGACGTATTGGTTGCCGAAAACGGCGGCCGCGCCGCAAGCTACACCGAAGAACAAGGACAGGCAGTGATGGCGAAAGACGAAATCACCGTCCGCATCAAACTCCACCGCGGACAAGCCGCCGCCACGGTCTATACCTGTGACCTGTCGCACGACTACGTCTCCATCAACGCAGACTACCGCTCGTAAGGGCAGATTGTAAGTTTTGGGTTTTCAGACGACCTTGTTCGTCGGAGATCCAATCCACAGGCAAATTGTAGCGTGGGCTATGCCCATGAAAATATGAAAGGTCGTCTGAAACTTGTACGCAGATTTCAGACGACCTTCACTTTTCAAAAAACAATCCGTGGGCAAAGCCCACGCTACGGTTGACTCAACACATCCCCTGTCTCCAAAACTCCTCCGCTGAAAATACAAAAAAATCTCAACGTATTATTGCAAAAGCCTCAGGTTTTCAGACGACGTTTGAGGTCGTCTGAAAGTTTGAAACAATGGTTTGAGACGGCAAAAAACGCGTGCGTACCGCACACACCCCACACGTCGGTTTTAAAGTTTGTGCTGCCCGCAGGTAGGATGAGACCTTTGCAAAAAAGCCCTTCCTTCGACAGCTGAAACCCAAACACAGGTTTTCAGCTGTTTTCGCCCCAAATCACTCCTAATTTTACCCAAATACCCCCTTAATCCTCC
>CAJZEA010000025.1:0-12294 GCA_915066515.1 uncultured Neisseria sp.
ATTCGACGATTAAGAGGTTTTTCGCCATTGTTTGTTCTCTTTTAATGTATTGGATGATGCGTTTCAGACGACCTTTCTGAACAAGCTGCGTCAAAAGGTCGTCTGAAAAGGTTTAATGCATGGTCGCTTTGCCGTTGAGCGCGCCCATCAGGTCGTCGCCGATTAAGACGGGCAATTCGCTTTTGTGCGCCCACAATAAGAGCAACACCAGCACTTTCGCCGTATCGAGCGTGATTTCTTCGGGCGGGATGTGCATCAGGGCGTGGATGACGATTTCGCGCTGCTCGTAAGTGATGGCGCGTTCGGCAACCAGATACTGCATCAGCCCGATGACTTCCTGCGGCAGGTTTTCCACTTCCTCGTTGCAATACACGCGCAGGGCATGGCTGTCGAACGGCGCGGCGGCGAATTCGGACGTGTTGAACAACACTTCCATCATCATCAGCGTATTGCCGATTTCCGTTACGTCAAAACCTGCATCTTCCAACAGGCGGCCCAAATCCTCCGGCGGCGGGCAGTTGTCAAAATCTTGGAAGTGTTCGATGAGATAGGCGATGACTTCTGTCATGCTGGTTCCTTAATGAATGAATCGATTATGCTTTTATGCGCTGATAGCGTCCGCCCGGCAAGGCGGCGACGATGCCGTCGAGTTCGTATTCCAGCAGTCGGGCGTAAACGTCTGCCGCCGCCCATACGGTTTGTTGCGCCAATATATCGGGATGCACGGGGTCGTAACCCATAGCGTTCAGCAGTTCGTCTTCTGATGTCGGCGCGGCAACCGTATGGGCTTGCGCCGGCTGTTTTCGGACATGAAGGTCGTCTGAAAACGGCAAAACAGGTTCAGACGACGTCTTTCTGACGGCAGTGCGTTTTTCCGTTTTTTTGTTTTTCTTATTTATAGAATATGATGGAACTGCCGCATTTTGCAATAGCCCCGGACATTCGTGAAGGATGTCGTCCAAACATTCCACCAATTTCGCGCCGTCTTTAATCAGCTTGTGACAGCCTTTGCTGTGCGGATTGTCTATCGAACCGGGAACTGCCATCACTTCCCGCCCCATCTCCGCCGCCAGCTTGGCGGTAATCAGCGAACCGGACTCCAACGCAGCCTCGACCACCAGCGTAACCTGCGACAACGCGGCAATCAGGCGGTTGCGGCGCGGGAAGTTGCCCGCAAACGGACGCGTATCCAAAGGAAACTCGCTGACAATCAATCCTTTTTCGGCGATTTCATAGGCAAGGTTTTTATTGGACGGCGGGTAAATGCGGTCTATGCCCGTTCCCCAGACGGCGATGGTGCCGCCGCCCGCCTGCAACGCGCCTTGATGGGCGGCGGTGTCGATACCCGAAGCCATGCCCGACACGACGGGAATATCCTTTTCGCTCAATGCCCTGCCAAAATCTTTGGCAATCCGCATCGCCTGCGGCGTGGCATGGCGGCTGCCGACGATGGCGGCGGAAGGTTTGTGCAGCAGTTGCACGTTACCGCGCAAAAACAAAACTGGCGGCGCGGTGATGCCCTGCGTCAGCATTTCAGGAAAATCATCATCTTGCAGCAGCAACAGACGGCAGCCGTCCTGCGTTTCCCATTGCAACGCGGCTTCCGCCGCCTTTTGCGCCAACGCCCGTTTTTCCGCGTTGCGCCAAGATTCGGCTGCTTGCTTGTGGCGTACTATCGAAGCAATTTGCTCCGCCGGAGCATCCAGCGCGGCTTTCGCGCTGCCGAAACGTTGTAGCAGGAGCAAGAAACCCTCCGCGCCGACATAAGGCGTAAACGCCAGTTGCAGCCAGGCAAGGCGGTCGTTTTCCGTCATGAATTGTGTCCCCTTGTTGTTTTCAGACGACCTTTGTTCGGGAGGTCGTCTGAAAACGGATAAATGTCAGTATTTTAAAGATAAAGCCGGCAAGCTTTAAGCCGATACAGCGTTCCCGCGCCTGATTCCGGTTTCCTGTCCGTTCACCGTCATGCGGATGCTGCCAAACAGCCGGCAGCTCGTTAGTAACTTTTGTAATATTTTTATATTCTACACGATACGGTAGAAATATCTGTTATTCAAATGATTGTCGCACGCAGCCGTGATTCCTTCTCACCCTGCACGGAAATGGCGCACTCAATAAATGAACCGGATTCGCATCAGTGAGTTGGATACGGCAAAAGCGAATAGATTAATGGCAAACAAGGTCGTCTGAAAACATACCTCGGCGTGCCGTATGCTTTCAGACGACCTTTTATCCTACTGCCGCCCTACTCTTCTGCTTTTTCCGCTGCGCTGCGGCGGGAAACGCTGATGCCTAATTGTTTGAGTTTGCGGTAGAGGTGCGTACGCTCCAAGCCGACTTTTTGGGCGACGCGGCTCATGTTTTGCCCTTCTTGGGCGATATGGTACTCGAAATAGCGGCGTTCCAATTCTTCACGCAGTTCGCGCAAAGGCATATTGAAGTTGAAACCGCCGACGATTTCGGTGGCGACTGTCGCGCGTTTTTGTCCCAATGCGGCAACGACTGCCTGCTCGTGGACTTCTTGTCCGTCCGCTTCCAGCATCAGGTTTTTCACGACGCTGCGGAGCTGGTCGAAATTGCCCGGCCAGTTGTATTGGCAGAGGACGGTCAACGAGCCGTTGCTGAATTTGACGGGCTGGATTTTTTCGCTGTCCGCCAATTCGGTCATGACTTGGTTGACCAAGAAGGCGATGTCTTCAGATTGGCTGCGCAACGGCGGAATGCTGATGACGTTACCGGAAAGCAGTTCGGACAACTTGGCATCGGCGATGGCGTCAGCCGGGCTTTCATCAGCGGCGTGACTGCCGGCAACGATGACACGCACGTTGTAACGGTCTGCCTTACCGAGGATGAAGCTGATGCCATTTTGGATGTTTTTACTGTACTGCGCGGCATCACCGAGATAGAGCGTACCGCCCGATGCTTTTTGCAGCAGCTCTAAAGGCGCGTCGGCAATGAGTTCGACGCGGCTGAGTCCGACCCAAGGCGTGCCGCTTTTGTGGAAATAGCGGGCAACGATTTCAAACGGCGAACCGGTTTCTCCGCTGAGCAGCACGGGGCCGCTTTTTTTCACGGCAGGTTCGAGCTGCTGTTTGAATTCCTGAATGGCGGGGCTGTTGCCGAGCTTATCGAAGGACAAGCCCGCCGCCATCTGCATTTCGCCGTGTTTGAGGGCGCGGTCGACGGTAGAGAGCAGCTTTTGCAGGGCAATCGGTTTTTCCAGAAAATCGAGTGCGCCGATTTTGGTGGCTTCGACGGCGGTATCGATGCTGGCGTGTCCGCTCATCATCACCACGGGCATGTTGAGCTGTCCGTTTTTCGCCCACTCTTTGAGCAGGGTAATCCCGTCGCAGTCGGGCATCCAGATGTCCAACAACACCATGGCGGGACGGGTCTGGTGGCGCAGTTGGCGCGCCTCTTCGGCGTTCTCCGCCAAAGCCACGGAATAACCTTCGTCTTGGAGGATTTCCGAGAGCAAGTCACGGATACCTACTTCGTCATCTACAATTAAAATATCACTGCTACGCATAAGTTTCTACCAATCGGGGTAAGGCTATTTTCACACACGCGCCGCCTTCGTTCTGATTGCTCAGGCTGATGCGGCCGCCGTGCTCTTCGATGATTTTCTTCACAACGGGCAATCCCAGTCCCGTACCTGTCGGTTTGTCGGTAACATACGGTTCGAAGGCATTATGCAGCATTTCCTTGCTGAAACCTTTGCCGTTGTTACACACGGTCAATAAAACCTGTCCGTCGTTATCTTCGCTGATGCTGACATTCACTTGGGGAACTTCTGCCTCTTCCGCCGCTTCCGCCGCGTTTTTAAAGATATTGTGCAATACCTGCCGCATGGCGGTGGTATCGGCGGAAATCGGCTGCGGTTTGTCGGACAAGTTCGGAACAAAGCGGCACGCTCCGCCCTCGTACAGCAGCAACACTTCTTCTACCAAGCGGTTCAAATCATGTTTTTCAAAATTCAGCGACGGCGCGCGGGCGTAATTGCGGAAGGCTTCGACCATTTCTTTTAATGCCGCCACCTGTTTGACGATGGTGTCGGTCGAACGGCTGAGGATTTGGGCGTGTTGTTCGTCCAATTTATCATGCAATTTCCATGCCAATCTCTCGGCGGAAAGTTGGATAGGCGTGAGCGGATTGCGGATTTCGTGTGCCAACCGCTTCGCCACTTCGCCCCAAGCGGCTTCTTTTTGGGCGCGGATGAGGACGGTAATGTCGTCAATCACCATCACCACGCCGTTGTCGTTGTCATCGGGCAGGACGGTGGCTTTACCCAAGAGAATGCGCGCATCGTCGGGGGCGGCGTATTCGACTTGAACAGGTTTGGTGGCATTGGCGGTTTCTTCAATCGCGGCAAATACTTCGGCAAGCAAGGTCTGTTGCGGCGATTGTCCGCGCCAGTCGTGCCAGTTGCTGCCCCACAGCGGCACCAATTCAATGCCCAAAATCCGTTCGGCGGCTTTGTTGAAGGTTTTCAGACGACCTTCAGCATCCAAAGTAATCACACCCGTGGTCAGGCTTTCCAACACGCATTCGAGATAGTGGCGCGCCGCTTCTTCACGCAGGCGGTTGTGTTCGTCGGCTTCTTTGGCGATGGCAAGCTGTTCGGTCATGTGGTTGAACAACTGGGTCAACCTGCCGAATTCGTCGTTGCGGAACACGGGGCGTTTCTGGCTGAAATCGCCCTGCGCCACCGCCCTTGCGCCTTCCGCCAACGACAACACCGGCTCGACGAAGCGGCGGGCGAAATACAGCGCCATCACCAAGGCAAGGAAAATCGCCAACAGCGCGGCAACCAGCAAAGTCGCCAAGAAGAAGGTTTGCAGGCCTTGTTTGGTGTAGCTCAATTCGGCGTATTTCGCCCGCGCCGCTTCAATCAGCGTCGCGTCCTGCGCCACATCCTGCGGGATGGGCTGGCGGAAAAACAAGGCGTAATCGCGTCCGTTGTGCGCGCCGATGAGCATCCAGCCTTGCGCATACAAGACATTTTCTATGTTTTCCAAACTGCGTATCGAGCCGGTCTGCTCCAGCTTCTCCCATCCTTCTTTGTCGAGTTCGGGCTGGTTTAGTTTCAGCGGATTGACACTTTTCTCGGTTTTATGGGTTTTGACATCATAAAGCGAAAGCTGGGTAAAGCCGCCCGATTTAGCCGCATTTGTCAGGGCTTTGCCCAAGTCGCCGTCCACAGACGCAGTACTGATCAGGTCAATTTGCACCGGCGTAGCGTTGCTGACGGCGTTATCCACCGCCAGATTCAGCGCGGATTTACTCAAATTCAGACTGCGTTCGAGGGCTTCGTGGGTATCGTTGCCGAACCACGAATTAATCGTGCCGTTGATGAACTGCGCGGAAATGCCGAACAGAAACACGCCCGGCAATACCGCCACCAGCGTAAACATCCCCGACAGCCGCCGCGCAATCTGCGAACCGAACACGCCCTTGCTTTTGTCCCGCATAAGGAGCAGGACGTAGCGCGTCAAAACCGATACCAACACCAGCATCAGCAGCGCACATAGGGCGATAATCCACCAGAAATATTCTGCCAGCGGGCTGGTACTGCCCGTTGCAATGGTCAGTCCGTAGAGCAGTCCCACCGCCGCCAACACGGCAATCAGGAGAAAGCGGCGCATGGTTTACTCCTGAGAGATGGTCAGAGACTTCCAACCGGAATCCAAGTGCCAGTTTTTAGAAGTCAATGCGTTGATTTGAAAGGGTTTGGGCAGCTTCGCCGTCGAGAGCAGCAGGCGGATTTCGGCTTGTGTGTCTTTCGCTGAGACGCCGCTTAACGCGCCTTTGGACAGCACTTTCCAGTTGGCGACCGCACCTACGCCGCGCAAGGCGGTATCGAGCGTGTCGTATTCGGTGGAAAACGTGCCGACGGTTATGCGGTAGCGGTTGGTCAGCGGATGGAAGGAAAGTTTGTAGTGTATGGTGTTGTCGCTGTTGAGCAGCTGGTCAAACTTGAAGCGGTAAGACGGCATGGAAGGCGCGGAAAGCTGCCAGCTCAAAGTGAAATTCAACGGCACGCCCTGCCGGAGCGCCTGTTTGAGCTGGTCGGGCAAATCGGTGCGGAAACGGCTGCTGACGGAAAGCTGTCCGGTTTCGGTCAGCTTCGCCTCGGAGCGGGTTACGCTGATGCCCTCCGCCGCCGCATTCAGCGACAGGGCGAGCAACAGCGTTCCAAACAGCCGTTTACTGCTTTTTGATAAGCGCGTAATAAAAGCCATCTTGATGTTTGTTCGGTAAAAGCACACGCGATTCGATCAGCTCGGCATCGGCGTGGCGGTTGAGGAATTTTTGCAACTGAACGTCGTTTTCTTCGACGAACACCGAGCAGGTGGCAAGCAGCATTCTGCCGTTTTTCGTCAGGGTTTGCCAAAGCGCGTCCAGCAATGCCTCCTGCTGACGGGCGGTTTTGGCGGCATCGGTCGGACGGCGCAGCCATTTTACGTCGGGATTGCGCCGCGCCACACCCGAAGCGGTACACGGCACGTCGGCAAGGATGGCGTCGAAAGGCTTTCCATCATACCACGCTGCCAAGTCCTGCGCATCGGCGCAAGTCAGAGCGGTCGTCTGAAACCCCAAACGGTCAATATTGCCCTTCACTCTTTTCAGACGACCTTCGTCTATGTCCAAAGCGGTTACATGACAATCCGCCAATTCCAACATATGCCCCGTCTTCCCGCCCGGCGCGGCGCACGCGTCCAAAATCCGTTCGCCGTCTTTAGGGTTTAACAGATACGCCGCCTGCTGCGCGCCGAAATCCTGCACCGACACAAGCCCTTCGGCAAAACCGGGCAGCCGGTTGACGGGAACCGCCTCGTCCAACGTTACCGCATATTCGTCCAACGCCTTAGCCGCAACACCTTCTGCCGCCAGCTTTTTCAGATACGATTCGGCATTGCCGTGGCGGCGGTTGACCCGCAGCGTCATCGGCGGATGCGATTGCAGCGCGGTGGTGATGTTGTGCCAGTGTTTCGGATAATGGTTTTTCAGGTATGCCACCCACCACAGCGGCAGGTTGTGTTTCGCCACATCGTCTTTTTTGCACGAAGCCTCCAGCTTCTGACGCTCGCGCAAAAAACGCCGCAAAATCGCGTTGGCAAACGAGCGGAACTGCCCGCGCCCGATTTTCGCGATACTCTCGACTGCCTCGTTGACCACCGCATGAGGCGCATTGCGCGTGTAATGCAGTTGGTACATCGCCGCCAAAAGCAGGCTTTCGAGCTGAGGATTGTCAATCGGCTTTTTCAGCATCTGCGCAAGCATATGTTTCAAGCTGCCCAAATAACGCTGGCAGCCGTAGGCAATATCCTGCAACGCGCCGTTTTCCTGCGCCGTCAGCTCGGGATGCGCTGCGCGGATTTGCGCCAACATATCCTGAAGGTTGCGCCCTTCGGCGACTGCCGCAATGCTGTCGGCGGCGAGTTTTTGGGCGAGGGACATACTCATAAATTCAATTCCTTAAATGACTGCTGTGGTTCGATTTGTTCGTTAAAAATGTAAACGCCGTACAAGCGGTTTGGACGGTGTTCGGGGCAAGATTCAAATTGTGTTAATCCGATTGCCCGCTCATGACAATATCCATATAGTCCGTTCTTTTCAACACACATAAGGATTCATCATGAATTTACGCTTCCTTTCCCTGCTTGCCGTTTCCGCCGCACTCGTTTCCGGCAGTCTGACCGCCGCGGCGGCACCGCACAAACATTCCCGCGCCATCTCCCAAGCGCAAGCCGTCAAAATCGCCAAGAAACGCGTCGGCGGCGGCCGCGTTACCGACATCGACCACAGCGACGGACGCTGGGAAATCGAAATCCGCAGAGGCTGCACCGAATACGATGTGGACGTTTCCTCACAAAGCGGCCGCGTCATCAAAGTGGACACCGACAACCACTGCGACGATTAATGAGTTCTTAGAGGAAGCCAGACTTATATGTTCGGCTTTTTCGTTTTCAGACGACCTCAAGTTTACCCGAGGTCGTCTGAAAACCTTTTATCTGCCGTTTCGCCCGATTCAAGACTTTCAGACGACCGCTCCGTCCCGTTCCAACAATGTCCGATAGCGTTCGGCATCCTGCGGCGAATAGCAACAGAAAACGATTTTTTCGACAGACGGACACTGCGGCAAGGTTTTTTTCAAAATCGTCAAAGCGGTCTCGGCAGCCAAGTCGGCGGGAAAACGGTACACGCCCGTGCTGATACAGGGGAAGGCGATGCTGCGGATGCCGTGTTCTTGCGCCAACAGCAGGGAATTTTGATACGCCTCCGCCAGCTTGACCGCTTCGCTGCGGTGTCCGCCGAACCAAACCGGCCCGACGGTGTGAATCACAAATTTCGCCGGCAGATGATAGCCTTTGGTGATTTTCGCTTCACCCGTGCGGCAGCCGTTCAACTGTCTGCACGCTTCCAGCAACTCCCGTCCCGCCGCGCGGTGAATCGCGCCGTCCACGCCGCCGCCGCCCAACAACGAGGCATTGGCGGCGTTCACGATGGCATCGACTTCAAGTTTCGTAATATCGCCTTCGACTACTTCAAACACTGCCATGATCTGCTCCTAAACGTGGGGAATCTTGTCGTCAGTTCAACAAAACCAAACGTTTCCCTGCCGATATTTTCAGACGACCTCTGAATCATTCAAAGAAAGGTCGTCTGAAAATTAATCAGTCTGCAAACGGCTTCTACAAAACCGTCCCAACCTCAATCTTATGCCCTGCCGCAAACGCCGCAATCGGCATCCGTTTGCTGCCCGAAGGCTGCAATTCGGTAATCTTCAGCGCGTTCTCTCCACAGGCGACAACCAAGCCGTCAGCCGAACAGGACAACACTTCGCCCGCCCTGCCTTGTTGTGCCACTACTTCAGCCCGCCAGATTTTCATCGGCTTGCCTTGATATTCCACCCATGCAGCGGGGACGGGGTTGAAGGCGCGGATTTTGCGTTCAATCACTGCCGCGCTTTCGTTCCAATCGACATGCGCTTCTTCTTTGCTTAATTTTTGTGCATAAGTCACACCTTCTTCGGGCTGTTTGACGCTTTTCAGACGACCTTCTGTTTTTAATTGTTGCAAATCAGCAACAATCGCCGCCGCACCGAGATTCATTAGCGCATCGTGTACTTCATTCGCCGTATCGGTCGATTGGATGGCGTAACGGTGTTCGCTGACCACATCGCCGGTGTCCAAACCGATGTCCATCTGCATGATGCACACGCCCGTTTCGGCATCGCCCGCTTCAATCGCGCGCTGAATCGGCGCCGCACCGCGCCAACGGGGCAGCAGCGAGGCGTGGATGTTGAGACAGCCGTGTTTCGGCGTATCCAACACGTCTTGCGGCAAAATCAGCCCGTAGGCGGCAACGACCATTACGTCGGCCTCGACCTCTTTGAGCATTTGCAGGGCTTCGGCGTTGTTGCGCAGTTTTTCAGGCTGCGCCACGCGCAAACCCAATTCCAACGCGGCCTGCTTCACAGGAGACGGGGCAAGCTGCATCCCGCGCCCTTTGGGACGGTCGGGCTGGGTCAACACCAGCGGGATTTCAAAACCGGCGGCGGCTATGGCTTTTAAGGCGGCAGCGGCAAAATCGGGCGTACCGGCAAAGATGACTTTCATGGGAAACTCCTTGGAAATGGGTTTCAGACGACCTATAGTGGATTAACTTTAAACCAGTACGGCGTTGCCTCGCCTTAGCTTAAAGAGAACGATTCTCTAAGGTGCTGAAGCACCAAGTGAATCGGTTCCGTACTATCTGTACTGTCTGCGGCTTCGTCGCCTTGTCCTGATTTAGTTAATCCACTATATATAGCGCAACGGCAAACATTGCGACAGGTCGTCTGAAAGTTTGAAAAACAACGGCTTGCTGCCGCTTCCCCTCTTTCAGACGACCTGTTCGACCGTATCATTCGGCTTTTAGATGGTGTGTTTCTGACGTTTTTTCAGTTTGGTCTTAATCCGACCCTGTTTAAGCTGCGACAGGCGTTCGACAAAAACGATGCCCATCAGGTGATCCAACTCGTGCTGCACGCAAATCGCCAACAGCCCGTCCGCCTCCAGCGTGAATTTCTCGCCTTTTTCGTTCAAAGCCTCGACCTTGACGCGCTCGGCGCGGGTAACGGTGTCGTAAATGCCCGGCACGGACAGGCAGCCTTCTTCGTAAGTGGTTTCGCCGTCTTTTTCAACAATGACGGGGTTGATGAACACGCGCGGCTCGCTGCGGTCTTCGGTCAAATCCATCACAACCACACGCTCATGCACATCGACCTGCGTCGCCGCCAGCCCGATACCGCGCGCTTCGTACATGGTTTCAAACATATCGGCAACCAGCTTTTGGATGCGCTCATCGACTTGCTCGACAGGCTTCGCCACGGTGTGCAGGCGCTCGTCGGGATATTGCAGGATATTCAGTAAAGCCATAATTTTCTCTTCGTTTTTCAATACTTGGGACGCGCATTCAAACGCGTCCGGCAGCAGATTGTGTGTGTTTTCATACAAATTTTGCGCCTGTCTTCACAATTCCCGTGATGACACTAACATTCAATGATAAAATATGCGTCAATGAATTTCTGTTCAATGCGCACGAAACGCCTATTGACGTTTTTTAAAGGGGGACGGCGGTTTTTTTGCAAACTCCCGGCCATTTCATTTTCTCCGTTTATCATTTAAAGACAAACCGAATCAATTTCAAGGGGAACGGTTATGCAACAACGTATTATAACCCTGCTTTGTGTCGCGGGCATGGCAATTTCCGCCCACGCTCAAGCAGCTTCATTAAAAGTGCGCCCCGATGCGCCGCAACGCTACGTCGTGAAAAACGGCGACACACTCTGGGGCATCTCCGGCAAATATCTGTACAGCCCGTGGCAGTGGAACCGCCTTTGGGGCGCAAACCGCGGCGAAATCCGCAATCCGCATCTGATTTATCCGGGTCAGGTGTTGGTTTTGCGCTACGTCAACGGCCGCCCGCAACTGGGCTTCGAAAACGGCTCCGCAGGCAATGACGGCATTCCGGTCATCAAACTCAGCCCGCGCGTCCGCGAAACCTCTTCAGGCTACGGCATCCAAACCGTCAACGTGAACTTCTACCGCATGTTCATGCAACATCCGCAGTTCATCGACCAAATGAAGACCCAAGACGCACCGCGCCTGATCGACGGTCCTGACAACCGCATCATGTACAGCAAAGGCGAACGCGTGTACGCCTACGGGGTTACCAAACCCGGCCGCTATCTGGTTTACCGCGCCGTCAAAGACCTGACCGATCCCGATACCCGTAAATACCTCGGTCAAGAAGTCGTCTTCAGCGGTATCGTCAGCACCCTGCCCTACACCAACAGCGCGCTGGACTCTGCTTCTGACGAAGACCGCAAATACCTGAAAGACGGCGAATACTACACCCGCCTGCACCCGCTGGCGAAAGTGCCGACCCAAACCGCGCAGCCTATGATTGTGGAAGAAGCCGTTTCCGAAATCCGCAAAGGCGATTTCCTGCTGAAAATGGACGGCGAAACCGAGCCTTTCCAAATCATGCCGCACGCGCCGACGCAACACATCGACGGTAAAGTCATCTCCATCCTCGACGGCGTACACGAAGCCGGACAATTCCAAACCGTTACCTTGAACAAAGGTTCTGCCGACGGCTTGGACAAAGGCACAGTCTTGAGCATTTACAAACGCGACCGCCAAGTGAAAGTCGATTTGGAAGACGGCAAAAAAGGCCGTAAGAACATCGTTAAATATGTTTCCATCCCTGCCGAAGAAACCGCATTGGCTATGGTATACCGCACCGGCGAACATCTCTCGTCCGCCATCATTTTGGAAAACCTGACCAGCATCAACATCGGCGACACCGTATCCGAACCCGGCCGCGACTTGGACAATATGTCTGACGACAAACCGCACGTCCGCAACGAACCGCAAGATTCCCACGATACGGAACACAACCAATACAATATCCACAGCAACATCAATAAATATTGATCGATTGCCGACAACAAAACGTCGTCTGAAAATTTCAGACGACGTTTTTTATATGGGTCATAAAGGTCGTCTGAAAATGACGCCTTTTATGATGAAACACTGAACATCGACGGAAACCGCGTTTCGTTTTCACAAGAGTAAAATCCAATGATGCACCTTCAACAAGCTAACTCAATACAGCATTACGCTGTACAAGTCTGAAACAAACATTTTTTCAAACATAGAAGTTCCAACCAAACCTTTAATTTTCCCAAATATAGTGGATTAAAATTGCAATGATACGGCGTTGCCAACGCCCTTATGTACT
>CAJZEA010000026.1:0-12151 GCA_915066515.1 uncultured Neisseria sp.
CTGTCTGCGGCTTCGTCGCCTTGTCCTGATTTAAATTTAATCCACTATAAATTAATGGGAAAGGTCACGGCAAACAAGGCGGAAGGGGTAAAAACAAGTCAAAGGTCGTCTGAAAAGGGTAAGCGGCGTTTTCAGACGACCTTTTGGCGGCTGGCGGCGGTTTGTCTCTGTTCCATCCTGCCGCTTTGCTATAAAATCGAAACCCTCTTCAACCCGAAATCCAAATCAGGAAAATCATGATGGAAGCAGCCGGACAACACAACGTCGATGCGGACGAAATCGCTAAATTCAGCCAAATTGCGGATAAATGGTGGGATAAAAACGGCGAGTTCAAACCTTTGCACGACATCAATCCGCTGCGCTTGGGCTATATCGACTCGTTCGCGCAGTTGGCGGGCAAGCGTGTTTTGGATGTCGGCTGCGGCGGCGGGATTTTGTCGGAAAGCATGGCAAAGCGCGGCGCGGCGCACGTTACCGGCATCGATATGGCGGAAAAATCGCTCCAAACCGCCCAAGCCCATGCCGCTGCCGAAGGGGTGGACAATATCGATTACCGCTGCATCCGCGTCGAAGACCTCGCCGCCGAACAGCCGCACAGCTTCGATGTTGTAACCTGTATGGAAATGATGGAACACGTTCCCGATCCCGCCGCTATCGTCAAAGCCTGTTCGAAGCTGGTGAAGCCTGACGGTATGGTGTTTTTCTCCACCATCAACCGCAACCCTAAATCTTATCTCCATCTGATTGTCGGTGCGGAATATGTGTTGAACGTCGTCCCCAAGGGGACGCACGATTGGCAAAAATTCATCACACCCGCCGAGCTGGCGCGGATGTGCAGGCAGGCAGGTTTGGACGTTATCGACACCAAGGGCATGACCTACAATCTCTTGACCCGCCGCTATTCTTTATGCGACTCGACAGAAGTGAATTATATGATTGCCTGCCGTCCGGTTTAAATCTGCCTATCCGAATCATGAGAAGAGGTCGTCTGAAACTTACGTTTAAGAACGTTTCAGACGACCTCTTATTAACTTCTCACCAATGCAACTTGCCCGCTTCTCTTATTTCAATTTCTTAAAGCAGACTTCCCGCAGACAAAGACCGCTGTTTCCAAACAAACGGAAATCCAGCTTTAAAACGGGAACTCACTAATATAGTGGATTAAAATTGCAATGATACGGCGTTGCCAACGCCCTTATGTACTACCCGTACACGGCGGGCGTTGCCGCCTTGTCTCATTTTTATTTTAATCCACTATAAAACCCAAAGCTGAGTCTTAACAATAGATTTTTATTCACATAGGAATAATATCAAAGGATACCAACCCACTCTCTGTTTGATTCCCTCTAAAATTACACCCTATCTCTACATTGCACAGATACAAATATAGAAACGAAAAAGCCTGCTTAAAGCAGGCTTTTTATCGATTATTTATCAGGATTGTGCTGACGGCGCAAAATCGCAGGAATTTCAAAATCATCTAAAACAGACTGATTGCCGAAATCTGCCGCAGTCAGATTCATGGAGCGAATACCGCGGTTGGTTCTTACCAAGCTTTCTACACTACCCGGCTGTTGAACATGGGAATCATCGACTCCGCTAACCAGTTTTTGTGCACGGACAGCCGCACGCATTTGGTTTTCGCTGCCGTTTTCTTTCAAACCGGTCGCAATAATGGTTACGCGGATAGCGTCTTCACCCATGTTGTCATCTTCGGCAGTACCGTATTTGCATTCTGCTTCAGGATGCGCATTCTCGTTAACCACTTTCATGATTTCACGATATTCGGACATTTTCAGGCAATCCGGAGCAGTAGTGATGTTGACCAATACGCCGCGTGCGCCATCCAGAGTCACATTATCCAGCAACGGGCTGGAAATCGCTTGTTCGGTTGCCAAACGGGCGCGGTCGATGCCTTGGGAAAAACCGGAACCCATCATGGCGATACCTTTGATGCCCATTACGTTTTTAACGTCGGCGAAGTCAAGGTTGATGAAACCGGGACGGGTAACCACTTCGGAAATACCGGCTACGGCATCACGCAGGACGTTATCCGCCGCACGGAACGCTTCACGCATGGTCACGTCTTCGCCCAATGCAGTCATCAGTTTGTCGTTCGGGATGATAATCAATGAATCGACTTGACCTTTAAGCTGCTCCAAACCTTCTTGAGCAATGTGTACGCGTTTGCCTTCGTAGCCGAACGGACGGGTAACGACTGCAACGGTCAGGATACCCATTTCTTTGGCAATCTCGGCAACCACAGGAGCCGCACCGGTACCGGTACCGCCACCCATACCGGTGGTGATGAACAACATATTCGCGCCGCGAATAGCATCTTCGATGGCTTCGCGATCTTCTTGTGCTGCAGCACGGCCGATTTCAGGATTGGCACCCGCACCCAAACCACGGGTCAGATTAGTACCCAATTGGATGCGCTTGGCTGCGTTATTTTTACCCAAAGATTGTGCATCAGTATTGGCACTAATAAATTCAACACCTTGGATGGTGTTGGCAATCATGTTGTTAATAGCGTTGCAACCGCCGCCACCCAAGCCGATTACTTTGATGACCGCAGGGCTTGCGGCTGATTCAGCTACGTCGTAAACAAATTCCATTCAAATACTCCTGCGCGCCCTGCATCGAGGACGGTCCAAAAATTTAGATATTACCCGTATTATATAAGAAGTATTCCGACGCTGGCAAAATACTTCTTATTCATTCACCATTACCGTTATTTTTTTACTACATTTTTTAACGAAAGCACACAAGTTTTTAATTATTGCGATTGGAACTATTCCGACGGCAATTCATTTTCCCTGTAAGCAAGTAACGGAACAATCAGAAATTGTCTTTAAAGAATTTCATCAGTTTTGCCCACAGACTGATTTTTTCAGTCTGATCGTGAACCACAATCGCACCGGTCACCGGCGCGCCGTCTTCCTCTCCCCTTGCCGCCTGCAAAAGACCGATGGCGGTTGAATAGCGCGGATTGCGGATGCGTTCGGATACGCCGCCCATTTCTTGAGGTACGCCGATGCGTGCAGGCAAGGCGAATACTTCTTCGGCAAGCTCAACGATGCCGGTCAGCATAGATGCGCCGCCGGTCAGAACGATGCCTGATGTGAGGACTTCTTCAGGGAAGCCGGAACGGCGCAATTCGTTAAGGGTCAGCTCCAAGATTTCTTCGACGCGGGGACCGATGACGCTTGCCAAAACACGGCGGGAAATCTGACGGGGCTGGCGGTCGCCGACGCTGGGAACTTCAACCATTTCGTCCAAGCCGTCCATATCGGGAATCGCTACGCCGTAGTGGATTTTGATGTATTCGGCAGCGCTGTGCGGGGTGCGCAGTGCTTGTGCCAAGTCTTTGGTAATCAAATCGCCCGCCACGGGAATCACGGCAGTATGGCGGATGGCGCCGTTGGTATAAACGGCAATATCGGTCGTACCGCCGCCGATGTCGATGACGCATACGCCCAAATCTTTTTCGTCTTCAGTCAAAACAGCCTGACCGCTCGCCAAAGGCTGAAGCATGATTTGGTCCATTTGCAGACCGCAACGATGGATACATTTTTGGATGTTTTGCAGGGCGGTATTGGCACCGGTAATGATATGTACGCGGGTATCGAGACGGACGCCGCTCATACCGATAGGCTCTTTGACGCCGGGCTGGTTGTCGATGATGTATTCTTGCACCACGGTATGCAGAATATTGTGATCCGGCGGGATATTGATGGCTTTAGCGGTTTCGATGGCGCGGTCGATGTCGGCTTGCGAAACTTCGCCGTCTTTGATTTTGACAACCCCTTGCGAATTCAAGCTGCGGATATGGTTACCCGCGATACCGGTCGTAACGTGGCTGATTTTGGTGTCCGCCATCAATTCGGCTTCATTGACTGCCTGCTGAATGGCTTGGGCCGTCGCGTCAATGTTGGTTACCATGCCTGCTTTAAGGCCGCGAGACGGTGCCTGTCCGAGTCCGACGATGTGGATTTCGTTGTCGTCTTGTACTTCGCCAATCAGGGCGATGACTTTGGATGTGCCGATATCGAGGGCACTGATATATTTACCTTGTTGTTCCATTATATTTGCTCGTTATTTCGCTGGAGTTATAACTATTTGTCTGTATTGGCAATAGTTTGCTTCACGCCGTTTGCTTGGCTTTAGTCGTCTGAAACACTTTCAGACGGCATCTCTGATGTGTAACGCACGGAAAATCCGTCTTTATACCGCATATCAACGTAGGATAACCGATTTTGATTTTTACGCAACAGCGTCGGCCAAATTTCGGCGAAAAGTTGTAAGCGTTTGATTTCGTTTTCCCTTCCCAGTCTGACGGTAATCCCGTTATCCAAGACCACCAACCAGGCGGAGCGCGGCGTATAAATCAGTTCTTTAATCGCCAGATTTTGCCGGCGGAGGATGCCGGAAAATTCTTCGTAATGTTTGACCATGTCTTTGCCCGTACCCGGCTGTCCTTCAAAGACAGGCAGCTTGGCTTTGAGCTGGGCGTCAAACACATTGCCTTTGGAATCGACCAAGCCGCCGCTGCGCCAATGGGCGACAGGCACGCGCTCGGTCAAATGGATTTCGACGGTATCGGGAAAGCGGCGGCGCACCATGGCGGAATCCACCCATGGCAGCTTTTGAAAGGCTGCCTGAATACCGTCCAAATCGGCACGGAAAATATTGCTGTGCGTGTGCTGTTGAGCGGCGCGCTGAAGTTCCTTCCCGTCCGAATAGGTCAGTTTGCCCTGTATGGACACTTGTTTGACGGGAAAATGATTGGAGTTGTATAGCCAGGCTATGCAGGTGCCGATGAGCAGCAATGCCATCAACAGCAACAGCCAGCGGGTCAGCCGACCCAGTGCGCTTGCGTCATCCCACATGTGCGGTTTTCAGAATTTCAATGCATAAATCGGCAAAATCCACGCCGGTATGGGCGGCGGATTTCGGTACTAAACTGTGGCTCGTCATGCCGGGCAGCGTGTTGATTTCCAAGAGGTAAAGTTTACCGTCGGTATCTTTGAGGAAATCGACGCGTACGCAGCCCTCTGCCCCGATTGCCTGCGCCCCGCGGACTGCCAGGGAGCGCATCAGGTTTTCTTCAGCCTCACTCAAGTCTTCGGACGGACATTGATAAACAGTGTCGTCGCGGTTGTACTTGGCTTCGTAGTCGTAAAACTCGGTCGCGGGGATGATGTGTATGCTGGGCAGGCCTTTGCCGTTCAACACGGGGCAGGAATATTCGCCGCCGCCGATAAATCGCTCGGCGATGATTTCACCTTGAAGGTGTTTCAATTCTTCGTAAACGCTTTTCAGACGACCTTTTTCTTTCACTTTCACAACGCCGACGCTGCTGCCTTCGGCTGCCGGTTTAACGAACATGGGCAAGCCGAGTTGTTGTTCGACGGCATCGAAATCGGAGTCTTCGTGCAAAACGGCAAACTCGGGAACGGGCAGCCCCAAAGCTTGCCAAATCAGTTTGCAGCGGTATTTGTCCATGCCGATGGCTGAAGCGGCGACACCGCTGCCGGTATAAGGAATGCCCAACAATTCCAACGCGCCCTGAACGGCACCGTCTTCGCCGTAAGTACCGTGGAGGATATTGAAAGCAGTTTGGAAACCTTGGGTTTTCAATTCCGCCAAGGGTGTTTCTTTAGGATCGAAGGCGTGTGCGTCTATACCTTTGCTTTTTAAGGCATTCAAAATGGCGGCACCGCTATCCAGCGAAATTTCGCGTTCGCTGGAAAAGCCGCCCATCAATACGGCTACTTTGCCAAAATTCTGCATTGTTTTTGTTCTTTCTTGATTACTTCATTTTTTGATACAGGTCGTCTGAAAACGAATCGGGTTTTCAGACGACCTTAATCTTGCTTGCCCACCCGATGGAACATCGCTTCATCGGGCGGCTATCGCGGCATCACGATAAAATTTCCGCCTCAGGCTTTTTTCGACAACTCCAGCATCGCAGCAGGTACACGGTTGATGCTGCCTGCGCCCATATTCAACACGATGTCGCCGTCCTGTAAAACGTTCAACAGCATTTCAGGCAAGTCGGCGACGTTTTCGCAGTAAATCGGCTCGAGTTTGCCCAATACGCGGATGGCGCGGGCAAGGGCGCGGGAGTCGGCGGCGGCAATCGGCTCTTCGCCGGCGGCATAAACTTCGGTCAACACCAGTGCGTCAACAGTATTGAGGACTTTGGTAAAGTCTTCAAACAAATCGCGCGTGCGGGTATATCGGTGCGGCTGGAAGGCGAGCACCAAACGTTTTTCCGGATACGCGCCGCGTGCGGCGGAGAGGGTCGCTGCCATTTCGACGGGATGGTGCCCGTAGTCGTCCACCAACAGCGCGGTTCCGCCGTTGGGCAGCTTGATGTCGCCGTATTTTTGGAAGCGGCGGCCGACGCCTTCGAAACCGAGCAAGCCGCGCTGAATCGCTTCGACGGATGCGCCGACTTCCAGCGCCACGCCGATGGCGGCCAAGGCATTAAGGACATTGTGTCTGCCGGGCATGTTCAACACGACTTCAAACGGCGCCTGCTCATGTCCTTTCATTTGGACATGAACGGTAAACTTCATTTGCGCGCCGACGCTTTCGATGTCGGTCGCGTAAATATCGGCGGTATCGTCCAAGCCGTAAGTCGCGTAGGGCTTGCTCACTTTGGGCAAAATCGCGCGGACGTGTTCGCTGTCGATACACAAAAACGCTTTGCCGTAGAACGGCATACGGTGGATAAAATCGACAAACGCCTGATGCAGTTTTTCGACGCTGTGTCCGTAAGTATCCATGTGGTCTTCGTCGATATTGGTGACGACGGACATAATCGGGGTCAGATGCAGGAAGGACGCATCGGACTCGTCGGCTTCGGCGACGATGTATTCGCCTTTGCCCAAGCGGGCGTTGGTACCTGCGGCATTGAGTTTGCCGCCGATAACGAAAGTGGGGTCGAGACCTGCCGCACCGAGGATGGAGGCGGTCAGGCTGGTGGTCGTGGTTTTGCCGTGCGTACCGGCGATGGCGATGCCGTCACGGAAGCGCATCAGTTCCGCCAGCATCAGGGCGCGCGGAATGACGGGGATTTGCTGCTCCAGCGCAGCGACGACTTCGGGATTGTCTTTTTTGACGGCGGTAGAAGTAACGACAACGTCCGCGCCGTTGACGTGTTCGGCGGTATGACCGGGATAAACTTGAATACCCAAGCTGCTCAAATGCTCGGTAACCGCATTTCGCGCCTGATCCGAACCGGAAACTTTAAAGCCCAAATTGTGCAAGACTTCGGCGATACCGCTCATGCCGACGCCGCCGATACCGACAAAATGGATGTTGGTGACTCGATTTTTCATCATGATGTTGCGTTCCGGTGGATTTTCGATGCGTAAAGGCGTTATTTTAAAGGGCTATCCGCTTCTGCGCCATAGTTTTCTTGTAAATTAAAGATGTTTCGGCATACAGGATTTCACATTGGTGGCAATATGGGTAAAAATGAAGTTGAGTTCAGCGGCGAATTACCCATTTTTAAACTCGACTTCAGCTACCAAAATACCAGCAAAAACATAATATAAGGTCGTCTGAAAACCGTTTTCAGACGATCTAAAATCTTGCAGACGGGTTGGTTTTGACGGTTTCAATAACCTTATACAGAATCCAAGGGCTTGAGCATGATGCAACGGCGTACGCTGTAATAGGCTTCCCTGCGCAACCAAGGGAGACCGGCAAGCTGTTTTTCTTCTTCGGTGGCATCTTCTTGGTTGTCAACCATAAATTCCACGTTCATCGTAACATTGTCGGATTGGGCGTAGAAAAAGCGGATTAAATGATATTGTGCTTTGAGGTTTTGATGGCAGATGATGGTTTGCAGCGTGCTTTCCAGTGCTTCGGGGATGATGTTGCCGATTGTTTCCGTATCACCGCCGTCAGTGTCTTCGACCAAATTTTTCGTTACCCAGTCCCCCAAAATCGCTTGAAAACGGTTGCCGTTGCTTGCCGTCCAGATTTCGTGCGGGCAATGGTTTTCGTTGGGATTGAATGTATCCAGTAAAACGTGCAGGCTGTTGGTGCAGAAGCTTTGCAGGTTGCGTGAAAGGGCTTCTTCCAGATTTTCGCCGATGTCGCCGCAGCATTCGTAAAGTTCGCGCCCGTCGGGCAGGGTAATGCCGACATCGAAACGGCTTACCACTGCGCCGTTGGCGTGTTCGCGCGGAAACGCCCAAGTTTCAAGTTGTACGGGTACGGCGAAATTGGGCAGGATTTTTTCGCCCTGCATTTGGCAGGCATAGCCGTGGGCTTGCAGGATTTCGGCAAGGGCTTCGTTGAGGTCTAGGGTGTCGAGTTCCTGGGGTTCCATGATGGTTTCTCGGAAAGTTGGAAATTCAAAATCGAAATTTTCTATATGATTATGAGGTTATGCAAGTTCGCTTCGTCACTCCCGCCTATACAGGAATGACAATATAAATTTACCATCAAAACCTGAAGGTCGTCTGAAAACCGTTTTCAGACGACCTCTCGTTTATCAACTTGACGGCACTTGTATCCTCATCAAGCGCATATCCAATTTGCGCCGTCCCCACGCGGTCGCATACAAAAGGCGCAAGAGCCACGGATAACGCGGTTTGCAGACGCTGCTCAAGCCCGCTTCTTCGATGATTTCCACACCCGGCATCAGCCGTCGGATGTCGTCCGTTCCGCTTATCGCCCAGCGGAACTCGGGCGGTTTGTCCATTTTGCCGAGCGCGTCGTGGTGTTTGCTTTGTCCGATGTAGGCTTTGGGGATGGTGTCGAAGGCAAGTTGGACGTTCGGCAGACGGCGGGCAACCTGTTTGAAAAAGTCCTGCACCTGCGCTTCTTCAAAATACATCAACACACCTTCGATCACGAGCAACACGGGTTTTCCGTGCGCGGCAACGGTGTTCATCCACGCTTCGTCGAACATGGACGCGCCCAGATAATGATTGTCCGACTCGGGCAGCAGCATACGCCGCACTTCAATCACTTCCGGCAAATCCAAATCATACCAAGCGGTAATGCGCGGCCTGCCCAGACGTTCGTAACGTGCATCCAGCCCCGCGCCGATTTGCACGACGACGGCATCAGGATGTTCGGCGATAAAGTGCCGGGTCATATCGTCCAACAGCTTCGCCCGCCCGCAACAGCCGACCTGCGATGCTTTGGCTTTGGCAAACTTGCCGAAGTCGTAGTCAATCTTGTCCAACATCCGCACGGCTTCGTCATCGCGCAAAAGCGGCTGCGCCCTACCCTGCTCTACCGCCTTTGCCCACAGGGGAATCAGCATGGTACTGGACAGGACGGAAACGGTTTCGGGAGAGATTTTTTCGGACATGGCAGCCTCCAATGAGAGAAATTCCTATTTACATCATACTCCCGCACAATACGGCTGACAAGTTGCAAAAAGGTCGTCTGAAACCCGTTTCTTGGTTTTCAGACGACCTCTGTTTCGTTCATCACATTATGTCATCATGCCGTACACGCAATGGCGGCTTCCGCCACATCGTCCGCGCTGTGCGGCAGTGCCAATGTGCGGGCGTTCTCCGCCCATTTGAGGCATTTTTCGCGGTTTAAGC
Source organism: uncultured Neisseria sp. (assembly GCA_915066515.1). GTDB lineage: Bacteria > Pseudomonadota > Gammaproteobacteria > Burkholderiales > Neisseriaceae > Neisseria. The sequence continues at coordinate 9,588 of CAJZEA010000026.1, forward strand.
CGCCGAGGATTTCGGCAAGTTTTTCCGCTGTCAACTGGGTTTGCGGCAACAGCAATCCTGCCTCCGCCTGCACCATAAAACGCGCATTAGCGGTTTGATGGTCATCGACAGCGTAAGGATACGGCACCAGCAGCGCGCCCAGCCCCGCTGCCGTCAACTCGGCAATCGTCAGCGCACCGGCACGACAAATCACCAAATCGGCATCGCGGTAGGCGGACACCATGTCGGTAATAAATTCCACGCATTCGGCTTTCACGCCCAGCGCGTCGTAATCCGCCTGCAAGCTGCCCAGCTTGCCCCGACCCGATTGGTGATACATCTGCGGGCGCGCATCGTCGGGCAGCAAAGCCAATGCCTGCGGTACGGTTTTGTTCAAAACGTCTGCGCCCAAACTGCCGCCGACCACCAAGACTTTCAGACGACCTTCACGCCCTTGGAAGCGTTCGGCAGGCGCGGGCAGGTTGGCAATATCGGCGCGGACAGGGTTACCGACCAAACCGCCTTCGTGGCTGAACGCTTTCGGGAAAGCGTACAACACCCGCTTCGCCCAGCGCGACAGTTGGCGGTTGGACAACCCTGCCACGGCGTTTTGCTCGTGAATCACAATCGGCACGCCCAACAGCTTCGCCGCCAAGCCGCCGGGGAAGGTAACAAAACCGCCGAAACCGATGACGCACTCGACGCGGTGTTTGCGGATAATCCGCTGAGCTTCGCGGACGGTTTTATACAAAGTAAACGGCAGCATCAGCTTGCGTTTGATGCCGTTGCCGCGAACGCCTTTAATCGCCAGCGTTTCGAGCAGGATGTCGTATTGCGGCACGATGCGCTCTTCCATCGAGCCTTCGCTGCCCAGCCAAATCACATGATGGCCGCGCGCGCGCAATGAGTCCGCCACCGCCAGCGCGGGGAAAATATGGCCGCCGGTACCGCCCGCCATCAGCATGAAAGTTTTACCGCCCATGATTTACTCCACTTGGTAACCGCGCATTTTTTTGCGGTTTTCATAATCGACGCGCAACAATAAGGTAACGCACACCAGCATAACGGCAACCGCCGAACCGCCGTAAGACATCAACGGCAAAGTCAGGCCTTTGGTGGGCAGGATACCGATGTTGACGCCGATATTGAAGAAACTTTGAATCCCTATCCAAATACCGATGCCGTTGGCGACATACGCGCTGAACGTCAGCCCGGAATCACGCGCCTGCTTGCCGATGGAGAATGCGCGCATCACCAGCCAGCCGTAGCAGAACACCAAAATACACATCCCCACAAACCCGAATTCTTCACCGATGACAGCAAAGATAAAGTCGGTATGCGCCTCGGGCAGGTAGAAGCGTTTTTCCAAACTCGCGCCCAAGCCCTGACCGAACCATTCGCCGCGCGCAATCGCCATCAACGAATGCGTCAACTGATAACCTTTGCCCAAAGGGTCGCCCCAAGGGTCCAAGAATGCCGACACACGCGCCATACGGTAGGGCGCCGCCAAAATCATCACACCCATCCCCCCCAGCACGCTCAGTACCAAGACGGCAAAATATTTCCACGGGAAACCCGCCAAAAACAGCATACCCATCGTAATCGACACAATCACGACAAACGAGCCGAAGTCAGGTTGCGCCATGACAAAAACCAAACCCAGCGCAATCATCACGATAGGCAGCAGGATGTTTTTAAACTTCTTCAGCTTCTGCCAAGTTTTCTGACGCGCTTCCTTGCTGAACGGGCACATAAAAGCATTGAACAAACCGACAAACAGCGGCTTCAAACCCAAAGAGTCCATACTGCGCAAAACTTCCTCGCGCCGCGTGAACAGGCTGGACAAATACAAAACCGTCGCCAACTTGAACAACTCGGTCGGCTGAAGATTGAGCGGCCCGATATGTATCCAACGCGTCGCCCCGTTGATTTCACGGCCGACAAACAACACGACCACCAGCAAAATCGCGGAAAAAGCAAAATAAAACGGAATGATTTTCCGCCAAAAGCTCATGCTCAACAGCGACAGCCCGAGGCAGCCCAATACGCTCGCACCGACAAACATCGCCTGCTTGCTGACAAAAGAAAACTGATTGCCGCCTTCGGACGCGGCATAGGCAATCGACGCAGAATAAATCATCACTAGGCTGAAGGCGGTCATCAAAATAACCATCCACAACAGTGACACATCGAATTTCCGACCGTCCAAAGAAATCGGGCGGTCGAGAAGTTTGGAAAGACTAATCATGAAAAACATCCGTATGGGGGCAGGCGGAAAAATCCGCCCCGAAACAACCAGAACAAAGCGTTTCAGACGACCCTCCGCCTAATCGGGACATCGAAGGTCGTCTGAAAAAATAGCGTGAATCAGAAAAACGTCATTCTAAAGGTTTCTTGCCAAAGCAACAATTCAGATTCTTTAAAGACAATCGGATTCCGGCGTTTTGTGCGCCCTCCCCTACCCATCACACACGCAAAAAAGGTCGTCTGAAAACGTTTTGATGTTTGAACTGCACCCCAAAAGTTGGACACATCCCCTCCAACTCACAAGGTGCAGTTTTTTTATGAGCAAATATACATTACAC
>CAJZEA010000027.1:0-11964 GCA_915066515.1 uncultured Neisseria sp.
TGTACTGTCTGCGGCTTCGTCGCCTTGTCCTGATTTAAAGTTAATCCACTATATTCAATAAACCGCAACTTGAAAAACAAATCAGTGCCGCATTACCTGTGCCATGTACAGATTGTGATTGCCATCCTATATCGAAAACATATTAATACACCACAAAACCCAAAATTATTTAATCACCCGGTTTTCTATTCCATTAGCAACAAAAATGGAGCCATCCCCACATAATCACAAAGTATTACTTACCGTTAAAACCAGGTTTTAAGATTTGTAAATTTGACATAGGTCAAATTATTGCAAATAATGGATTCATATAATGTTAATGTTTAGAGTATCGAATAATCGGGAACAGCCATGTCCTGCCTAAAAACGAAACACACATCAGGCATCTTGAATACGATGCTGGCGATGTTTGCCGTATTTGTCCTATTGTTTTCGACACTGCCCGCTTACGCCGAGCGTTTGCCTGACTTCCTGTCAAAAGTCCAGCCTTCGGAAATTTTTCCGGGTGCAGACCGTTATGGCAAGCCTGAAGGCAAGCCTATGGTTGCCCGTGTTTATAAGGGCGACGAGCAGTTGGGTTTGGTGTATATCACGACGGACGTGGTCAATACACGCGGCTATTCGAGCAAACCGATTGATACGATGATGGCTTTGGCCAACGACGGAACGATCGCCGGTGCGAAGCTGGTCGATCACCATGAGCCGATTATGCTTATTGGTATCCCGCAATCGCGTGTGGATAAATTCATCAATAAGTATATCGGTTTGAATTTTATTAAAAATCCGCCTACTCCTGGTGTTGCACCCGGAGACATCATCAGTGGCGCAACCGTTACGCTGATGGTGATTAACGACAGTATCCAGCGTTCGTTCAAAGTTGTTGCCGGCAAATATGGTTTGGGCACTGACAAAGCCGTTCAGACGACCTCCGCCAATGCTGCGGATACGCAACAGGCTGCCACTCCTGCGGCTCAAACCCGGCCTCGCCGCGCTGTCAATCCTGACAAACAGGATATCCAATCTTGGAATGCGCTGCTGGAACAAAAAGCCATCGGCCATCTGCACATTACTGTTGACGAAATCAACAAGCTGTTTGAAAAAGGCGGCAAAGCAGGTGTTGCCGAACACGCCGAACAAGGTGCAGGCGACGATACCTTTATCGATTTGTATACTGCCGTAGTCAGCCAGCCTTCCATCGGCAAAAGCCTGTTGGGCGAGGAAGGTTGGAAAAACCTGCAAAACCGTCTGCAACCGGGTCAACAAGCTGTCTTAGTTGCCGGTGAAGGTCGTTATTCTTGGAAAGGTTCGGGCTATGTCCGCGGCGGTATTTTCGACCGTATCGAGATGATTCAAGGCGAAAACAGCTTCCGCTTCACCGACGCGCAACACGAACGCTTGGTTGATTTGGCAGCCGAAGGCGCGCCCCACTTTAAAGAAGTATCTTGGTTTACGATTCCCGAAGGTGTGGAATTCGATGCTGCCGAACCTTGGCGTTTGCAGTTGATGGTTCAACGCGTATTGAGCGTAAACGACAAAGCATTCGTAACCGCCGATTTGGATTACGAGCTGCCTCAAGGTTACTATGTCGATGACCCGAAAGCACCACCCGTCGAAATCAGCGCGCCAGTCGAACCGGCAGCCGCTCCTGCCGCCGACCAAGCCTCAGACACCAAAGGCATAGCCGAAGAAGCCTCTGAAGCCTCTTCAAACGACGGTGCATCCAACCAACTCTGGAAACAGGTGTGGAAAGCAAAACAGGGACAAATCGCCGTAGTCGGCATCGCATTGACCATCCTGCTTTTGGTCTTCCTGTTCCAAGACTGGATTGTCCGCTATGAGAAATGGTACGACCGCTTCCGCCTGGTATTCCTGACATTTACCCTGTTCTATATCGGTTGGTACGCTCAGGCGCAACTGTCAGTCGTCAATACGCTGACACTGTTCTCCGCCATCCTGACCGAATTCCGTTGGGACTTCTTCCTGATGGATCCGATTGTGTTCATCCTGTGGCTGTTTACCGCCGCAACCATGTTGCTGTGGAACCGCGGTACATTCTGCGGCTGGCTCTGCCCCTTCGGTTCGCTGCAAGAGTTGACCAACCGTATCGCCAAAAAATTGGGCGTGAAACAGATTACCGTGCCGCACCTGCTGCACACGCGCCTAACTGCGATTAAATACGTCATTTTCTTCGCACTGTTGGCAATTTCCCTGTACGATTTGGGTACGGCGGAAAAATTCGCAGAGGTAGAACCCTTTAAAACAGCGATTATTTTGAAATTCGTCCGCGAATGGTGGTTTGTCGCGTTTGCCGTTACCCTTTTGGTTGCCGGCCTGTTCATCGAACGCTTCTTCTGCCGCTATCTGTGCCCATTGGGCGCGGGCATCGCCCTACCCGGCCGCTTCCGCGTATTCGACTGGCTTCGCCGCTACAAAATGTGCGGCAACCCTTGCCAAATCTGTACGCACGAATGCCCCGTTCAGGCGATTGCACCGGAAGGCGACATCCATCCGAACGAGTGTATCCAGTGCCTGCACTGCCAAGTCATGTATCACCATGGCACACGTTGCCCGCAAGTTGTGGCAACCAACAAGAAAAAACAAAAACAGGCGGCGGCAAAAGCCGACCCCGAAACCGCATCTGCAAAACAGCAGCCTGGGGAGCAGGTTGTGCAGTTTGTGAAAAAAGAAACCGCCCCTAAAGCCGGCGAATAATCTGAAACCCTAAAGAAATACCGGGTCAACCGTACCCACACTTATAAACATAAATACGTTTTTTCAATCGGCAGGTCGTCTGAAAACGCCAGCTGCCGAATTTTATCCAAGGAGTGTTGTATGTCAGACGAAAAATTAGAACAAAACGGCTTAAGCCGTCGTTCATTCTTAGGTACTGCCGCCGTTTCAGGCGCAGGTATTGCCGGCGCCGGTCTGTTGGGTTTGGCGGGCTGTTCCAAAGAGGGTGGCGATAAAGCCGCCGCTTCAGGTGCTGCGCCTGCCGCCAAAACCGAGTCTCATGCCTCTGCCGAACCGGGCAAACAGACTTCCGAAGTCGGTCCAGGCGAACTCGACCAATACTACGGCTTCCTCTCCGGCGGCCAATCGGGCGAAATGCGCTTGATCGGCGTACCTTCCATGCGCGAACTGATGCGTATCCCCGTGTTCAACATGGACAGCGCGACCGGCTGGGGCCGTACCAACGAGAGCCTGCGTATTTTGAATGAAAAAAATACGCCGGAAACCAACCAGTTCCTGAAAGACAGCGGCTTGCGCTGCTACCCTAACGGCGACTTGCACCACCCTCACTTGTCGTTTACCGACCAAACTTACGACGGTCGCTACGCGTATGCCAACGACAAAGCAAACAACCGCGTTTGCCGCGTCCGCCTGGACTTCATGAAAACCGACAAAATCACCGAAATCCCTAACGTTTCCGGTGTACACGGTCTGCGTCCGCAACGTTATCCGAAAACCGGCTATGTCTTTGCCAACGGCGAACACATCGTACCGGTAAGCGGTGTGGGTACTTGGAACGACGCCAAAACTTGGAATGCCGTTTATACCGCCATCGACGGCGAAACCATGGACATCGCATGGCAAGTATTGGTGGACGGCAACTTGGACAACGGCGATGCCGACTACCAAGGCAAATACTCCTTCTCCACCTGCTACAACTCCGAACGCGCCCTGACCGTACAAGGTGCTTCTTCCAACGAGCAAGACTGGTGCGTAGTCTTCAATCTTGCCGCCATCGAAGAAGGCATCAAAAAAGGCGACTTCAAAGAAGTCAACGGCGTGAAAATGCTGGACGGCCGCGCAGAAGCCAATTCCCCTTACACCCGCTACATCCCCGTGCCGAACTCTCCGCACGGCTGTAACGCTTCCCCTGACGGCAAATACATCATGCTCAACGGCAAACTGTCTCCGACCGTTACCGTATTGGACGTCAGCAAACTGGACGATTTGTTCGCCGGCAAAATCAAAGAGCGCGACGTGGTTGTCGCCGAACCCCAACTGGGTCTCGGTCCTTTACACACCGCGTTTGACGGCCGCGGCAACGCCTACACCACGCTGTTTATCGACAGCCAAATGGTCAAATGGAACATCGACGACGCCATCAAAGCCTACAAAGGCGAAAAAGTGGATCCGATCAAACAGAAACTCGACGTCCACTACCAACCCGGCCACAACCATACGACCATGGGCGAAACCAAGGAAGCCGACGGTAAATGGCTGGTATCTTTGAACAAATTCTCCAAAGACCGCTTCCTCAACGCCGGCCCGCTGAAACCGGAATGCGACCAGTTGATCGACATTTCCGGCGACGAAATGCGCCTGGTACACGACAACCCGACCTTTGCCGAACCGCATGACCTGTGTCTGGTTGCCGCTTCCAAAGTCAACCCGAAAAAAACCTGGGACCGCAAAGACCCATGGTTCTGGCAAGACGCTGTGGAACAGGCGAAAAAAGACGGTGTCGAGCTGGAAAAAGCCGCCAAAGTCATCCGCGAGGGCAACAAAGTCCGCGTATACATGACTGCCGTTGCACCTGCGTACAGCATCCCGCAATTCGAAGTCAACCAAGGCGACGAAGTAACCGTATATGTGACCAACGTCGAAACCATCGAAGACTTGACCCACGGCTTCACTTTGGAAGGCTACGGCATCGCCATGGAAATCGGCCCGCAAGCTACCCAATCGGTAACCTTCAAAGCCGTCCGTCCGGGCGTACACTGGTACTACTGCCAATGGTTCTGCCACGCCCTGCACATGGAAATGTCCGGTCAAATGATCGTTAAACCCCGATAATCGGGTTTGACGGTTTATCACTGACTTAACGGAAAGGTCGTCCGAAAAAACTTTCAGGTCTTAGCGAAACCCGCTGCCCTCGTTTTCAGACGACCTTTTATAGCAGAACCGTTTGGACGCAACAGACTGTTCCGCTATAAAACAAAAACACGGCCCTCACAGGCAGGCATCACCGTGCCGACGCACACCGCACGAATCAGAGGAACTCCATGCACACACCCCAATTCAAAACATGGCGACGCGCTGTCCTGGCATTTATGTTCGGCGGCATGATTCAGACGACCTTTGCAGCCACCATCGACGTTTCCCCTACCGACAACCTCCCCGAAGTCATCGCGCGCGCGCAGGCAGGCGATACGCTCAAGCTCGCCTCCGGCACTTACAAAACCAAACTGCTTATCGATAAACCCATCACCATCGAAGGCCCTGCCGACCGCTCCGCCAAAATCGAAGGCGACCGCACCGGCCGCACCATTGCCGTCATCGCCCCCGACGTTACCCTGCGCAACCTCACCGTCACCCGTTCCGGTATGAGCCTGCCCGCCATGGACGCCGGCATCTACCTCGAAGAAACCGCCCCCCGCGCCTTAATCGAACACAACAACATCCTCGACAACTCCGTCGGCGTGTATATCCACGGCTCTGCCGAATCCATGGTGCGCGAGAACAAAATCGTCGGCGACTCCACCCTGCGCGTCAACGAACGCGGCAACGGCGTAACCGTCTGGAACGCCCCCGGCGCGCAAGTCGTCAGCAACGACATTTCCAAAGGCCGCGACGGCATTTTCTCCAACACCAGCAAAAACAACACCTATAAAAACAACCGCTTCAGCGACCTGCGTTTCGCCGTCCACTACATGTACACCAACGACAGCGAAGTCAGCGGCAACATTTCCGTCGGCAACAACATGGGCTACGTTTTGATGTTTTCCGACCGCCTCAACGTGTACGGCAACATCGCCGTCGGCAGCCGCGACCAAGGCATCATGCTCAACTACGTCAACTATTCCGACATCCACGACAACATCATCAACAAAGCCGGCAAATGCGTTTTCGCCTACAACGCCAACTACAACAAAATCGTCGCCAACCATTTTGAAAACTGCCAAATCGGCATCCACTTCACCGCCGCCATCGAAGGCACCACCCTTTCCGACAACGCCTTCATCAACAACGAAAGCCAAGTCAAATACGTCAGCACACGTTTTCTTGACTGGGGCGAAGGCGGACGCGGCAACTACTGGAGCGACAACAGCGCGTTCGACCTCGACGGCGACGGCTTCGGCGACAGCGCGTACCGTCCCAACGGCATCATCGACCAAATCATCTGGCGCGCGCCCGTTTCCCGCCTCCTGATGAACAGCCCCGCCATCAGCATCGTCAAATGGGCGCAATCGCAGTTCCCCGCCATCCTTCCCGGCGGCGTGATCGACAGCAAACCGTTAATGAAGGCGGGTAGCAACAAAACGACCACCAAATACGAGGCCATGAAAGAACAACTGTTGCAAGAAGCCAAAACCCATCAGTCCGAATGGAGCGATGCCGAAAACGGCTCATTGAACTAAGTGGAACCAGCAAACACGTCCCGCAACGTCGTCTGAAAACTCTTCAGACGACCTTGAAACTCCGCCGCAGCAAGGTTTTGCCCCTCATTGCCGTACCAACGGGCATCCGCCGTAAATACGGTGCAACCCGCGATGTAGGCAACAGTCAAAGACATAAACCCATAACAAACGTCGTCTGAAACCCCTCGCCCCTTTTTCAGACGACCCTCAACGTCGTCTGAAACCCATCCACACAAGGAAGCACTCATGAGCGCACACCATGTCGAATTGAGAAACGTAACCAAACGCTTCGGCGCACAAAAAGCCGTCAACCAAGTCGATTTAGTCTTGAAGGCAGGCGAAAGTGTCGGTCTTGCCGGACACAACGGCGCAGGCAAGTCCACGCTCATCAAATTGATACTCGGGCTGATTACCCCCACCGAAGGCGAAGTCATGCTGCTGGGCGAGCGCACCGGCAGCAAAGCGGGCGCGCAGTTGCGCAGCCAAATCGGCTATCTGCCCGAAACCGTCGCCCTGCACCCTTCCCTCAGCGGCATCGAAACCCTCAATTTCTACGCCAAACTCAAAAAACAGCCGCTCACCAAAAACCACGAACTCCTCGAGCGCGTCGGCATTTCCCAAGCCGCCCGCCGCCGCGTCGGCACCTACTCCAAAGGGATGCGCCAACGCCTCGCCCTCGCCCAAGCCCTGCTGGGCGAACCCAAAGTATTGCTGTTTGACGAACCCACCACAGGCCTCGACCCCGCCTCGCGCCAAATGTTTTACGAAGTCGTGCGCGAACTCAACGGACGCGGCGCCACCGTCCTCCTCAGCACCCACGCCCTCGCCGAACTCGACGGCCACGCCGACCGCATCGTCGTCATGAAAAACGGCGTCAAAGTCGCCGACGGCAGCATGGACGAGCTGCACGTCCAAAGCGGACTCCCCCTCACCGTCAACATCCGCCTCAAAGCTCCGCGTCCGTTAAGCGGACGCTGGCAGCCGCTTTCAGACGACCTCAGCTATCAGGCGCAATGTCAGGCTGAAGAACGCATGGCATTACTCAGCGAACTGGGCAACCTGTCCGACCTCGCCTACCTCGACATCCACACACCCACACTCGACGACATGTACGCACAATTCTTAAAAAGGGAGGACGTATGAACCCCGTTTGGATTATCACCGGAAAAGAAGTCCGCGACAGCCTGCGCAACCGCTGGGTACTCGCCGCCTCCGTCCTGCTCGCCGCCCTCGCCCTCTCATTGGGCTTCCTCGGCAGCTCGCCCACAGGCTCGGTTAAAGTCGATCCGCTGACCGTAACCGTCGTCAGCCTCTCCAGCCTGTCCATCTTCCTGATCCCGCTCATCGCCATGCTCCTCTCCTACGATTCCCTCATCGGAGAAATCGAACGCGGCACCATGGCGCTGCTGTTGAGCTACCCCGTTTCCCGCAACCAAATCCTTGCCGGAAAATTCATCGGACACCTCATCATCCTCGCCCTTGCCACCACCGCAGGCTACGGAATCGCGGGCATCACGCTCCAACTCGCCAACGGCAGCTTCGACATCGCCGCGTGGAAACCCTTTGCCCTGCTGATTGCCGCCAGCGTCATTTTGGGCGCCGCATTCCTGTCCATGGGCTACCTCATCAGCGCGAAAGTGAAAGAACGCGGCACCGCCGCCGGTATCGCCATCGGCGTTTGGCTGTTTTTCGTCGTCATCTTCGACATGGCGCTTTTAGGCATCCTCGTCGCCGATACCCAGCAAACAATTACCGCACCCGTCGTCGAAACCGTCCTCCTGTTCAACCCCACCGACATCTACCGCCTGCTCAACCTGACCGGTTACGAAAACACCGCCATGTACGCAGGCATGGCAGGTTTGAGCGAACAAATCAGCCTGACCATGCCCGTATTGCTGACCGCGCAGATATTATGGGTTATTATTCCCCTTATCTTGGCAGCAAGAATTTTTGGAAAGCGACAAATATGAAAAAGATTTTACCTGCGCTCCTCGCCGCCCTGCTCCTGAGTGCCTGTCCCAAAGAGGATGACACCCCGCCGCCTGAGCCTCAGCAAATCAGCGACCGCGCCGTGGGGCACTATTGCAGCATGAACCTGACCGAACACAACGGCCCCAAAGCCCAAATCTACCTCAACGGCAAACCTGACCGCCCCGTCTGGTTCTCCACCATCAAGCAGATGTTCGGCTACACCAAGCTGCCCGAAGAGCCTAAAGGCATCCACGTCATCTACGTTACCGACATGGGCAAAGTCAAAGACTGGAGCAAACCCAATGCCGACACCGCATGGATAGACGGCAAGAAAGCCTACTACGTCATCGAAAGCGGCTTTATCGGCGGCATGGGTGCAGAAGACGCCCTCCCCTTCGCCGACAAAGCCCAAGCAGAGAAATTTGCCAAAGAAAAAGGCGGCCGCGTCGTCAGCTTCGACGAAATGCCCGATTCCTACATCTTCAAATAATCCCTTCTCATAAAAAAGGTCGTCTGAAAACCTTATCCATCAGGTTTTCAGACGACCTTTTCGTATCTGCGGTCTTAATCGGGCGATTCAGTTCAAATCACAAAATCCATCGCCGTACCCTGCAAACTCTGGTCCATGTCCGCCGACGGGGTTTTGACCGAACGACCCACCGGTTTGGCAGGTACGCCGACGACGGTGATTGACGACGGTACGTCCGCAACGACCACGCTGCCTGCGCCGATTTTGGAATTGTCGCCGATGCGGATGTTGCCCAATATCGAAGCGTTCGCGCCAATCATCACGCCGTCGCCGATTTTCGGATGGCGGTCGCCGCCTTCCTTACCCGAGCCGCCGAGCGTTACGCCGTGCAGGATGGAAATATTGTTGCCCAACACGGCGGTTTCGCCGGCGACGAAACCGGTAGCGTGGTCGAGCATCAGCCCATGACCGAAACGGGCGGCGGGGTGAATATCGACGCCGAACACTTCCGACATACGGTTTTGCAGGAAATACGCCAGCGTTTTGCGGCCGTTTTGGTAGAGCCAGTGATTGATGCGGTGTGCCTGAATGGCGTGGAAACCTTTGAAATACAGAAGCGGCAGCGAATATTCGTCGCACGCGGGGTCGCGTTCGTAAATGGCTTTCAAGTCTGCCTCGACGCAGTTGCTGATGCGCGCATCGCTGCCCAATGCCTGCTGGTAAATTTCAAACAGGGCGCGCACGTCCATAATCGGGCTGCCGAGTTTGCTGGAAAGGTGGTAGGCAAGGACAGAATCGAGTGAGTCGTGGCGCAATACGGTTTGGTGCAAAAAGCTCGCCAGCATCGGTTCGGCAGCGGCAGCGGCTGCGGTTTCTTCGCGGATGGTGTGCCAGAGGTTGAAATCGGTTGTGTTCAGGTGGTCTTTTTTCATGTCGGGGGTCGTCTGAAAATAGGATAGTGTCGGCGTATCTTACCTTTTATCAACGATTTGCGATAGCGCATTGCGGAATATGTTTATGATGGTTTTCGTGTGCTTGAAGTTTTTTCAGACGACCTTATATAAAGTAGCATTCGATTCAAACCATTCCAAAGGATGCATGAAATGAGCGAACATCACGAACAATATCAACACGAAACCGAAGAGGCGGCAAACGCAGAAGCCGCCCAAGCCCCCAAAACCGAACAACCCGAAGCTACCGAACCGCCGACTTACGAAGAATTGCAGGCGCGTATCACCGAGTTGGAAGGACAGTTGAAAGACAGCGAGCTGCGCGGCTTGGCGAACGAGCAAAACCTGCGCCGCCGCCATCAGCAGGAAATCGCCGATACGCACAAGTTTGCCGGACAAAAATTCGCCGCCGAAATGCTGCCGGTCAAAGACTATCTCGAAATGGCGCTGCTCGACCAAAGCGGTAATTTCGACGCGCTGAAAATGGGTGTGCAAATGACGCTGAACGAATTGCAAAAAGCGTTTGACGCCACGCACATCAAAGAAATCAACCCGCAGCCCGGCGACAAACTCGACCCGCACCAACATCAAGCGATGCAGGCGGTCGTCAGCGAGCAAGAGCCGAACACCATCGTCAGCGTCATGAAAAAAGGCTACACCCTGTCCGACCGCGTATTACGTCCCGCGATGGTTGTCGTGGCGAAACAAGAATCCTGAAGGCACCGCTTGATAAAGTTTATCAAGCATAAAATTTTCAGACGACCCTTCTCCGCCCCTCAAGCTCCAATCCCGCTTTTGGAAAATCATTCCGATGATGCCCAATCGGAAAAGAAAGACAAGGTCGTCTGAAAAACAAAATACCGACCTGTGGATAAATAGTTTAGCTTGTTGAATTTTATATAAAAAAAATTTCAACAAAACCCTTGAAAAAATATCGGGCAACCTTATTTACAGGTCAACGGAACAAAATGTTCCACACAATTATTAATTTAGAAAAATCTTTTTAGGAGCAACATCAATATGGCAAAAGTAATCGGTATCGACTTAGGTACAACCAACTCTTGTGTATCCATCTCTGAAAACGGTCAAACCAAAGTTATTGAAAACGCAGAAGGCGCACGCACTACGCCGTCTGTCGTCGCTTATCTGGACGGCGGCGAAGTCCTCGTCGGCGCACCCGCCAAACGCCAAGCCGTAACCAACGCAAAAAACACCATCTACGCTGTAAAACGTTTGATCGGTCATAAATTCGAAGACAAAGAAGTCCAACGCGACATCGAATCCATGCCTTTCGAAATCATCAAAGCCAACAACGGCGACGCATGGGTGAAAGCGCAAGGCAAAGAGCTGTCTCCGCCACAAGTTTCCGCAGAAGTCCTGCGTAAAATGAAAGAAGCCGCCGAATCTTACTTGGGCGAAAAAGTAACCGAAGCCGTGATTACCGTTCCGGCCTACTTCAACGACAGCCAACGTCAAGCCACCAAAGACGCAGGCCGCATCGCCGGTTTGGATGTAAAACGCATCATCAACGAGCCGACCGCAGCCGCTTTGGCATTCGGTATGGACAAAGGCGACAACAAAGACCGCAAAGTAGCCGTATATGACTTGGGCGGCGGTACCTTCGATATTTCCATCATCGAAATCGCCAACCTCGACGGCGACAAACAATTCGAAGTATTGGCAACCAATGGCGACACTTTCTTGGGCGGCGAAGACTTCGACCAACGCCTCATCGACTATATCATCGCTGAGTTCAAAAAAGACCAAGGCATTGATTTGAAACAAGACGTGATGGCATTGCAACGCCTGAAAGAAGCTGCCGAAAAAGCCAAAATCGAATTGTCCAGCGGCCAGCAAACCGAAATCAACCTGCCGTACATCACCATGGACTCAACCGGCCCGAAACACTTGGCAATGAAAATTACCCGCGCCAAATTCGAAAGCCTGGTTGAAGACCTGATTGCCCGCTCTATCGAGCCTTGCAAAATTGCATTGAAAGATGCCGGCTTGAGTACCAGCGACATCGACGACGTGATTTTGGTCGGCGGTCAAAGTCGTATGCCGAAAGTACAAGAAGCCGTGAGAGACTTCTTCGGCAAAGAACCGCGCAAAGACGTGAACCCTGACGAAGCCGTTGCCGTAGGCGCAGCGATTCAAGGCGAAGTATTGAGCGGCGGCCGCAGCGACGTATTGCTGCTGGACGTAA
>CAJZEA010000028.1:0-11744 GCA_915066515.1 uncultured Neisseria sp.
TAACAATTTGTGCTTTTTGTTCTACGGTCAATGCCATGATGGATAACTCCGAAAAATAAAAGAACCGTCATTCGGTTCGGACAAGTTTGACGAGCAAGAAACCCGTTCAAACTCCTGAAGTCTTTTTGTAAAGACGGGCGGATTATGCCACAGTTTGTCCGGTTTTGCACGACTAAATCCTGTCTTCAGGCTGTGTTTCGCCGAGACTGTGGCTTTCAGACGACCCGCCCGCCCTAAAACCTACTCCCCCGCCACGGTCATGCTCTCAATCAGTACCGAACCGATTTTGTTGGAAGAGCGGCGCAGCGCGTCGTTGGCAGTACCGACGATGCCGAGGTACATATCCTGCAAGCGGCCGGCGATGGTGATTTCTTGGACGGGGTGGCTGATGACGCCGTTTTCCACCCAAAAACCCGCCGCGCCGCGCGAGTAGTCGCCCGTGATGGTGTTCACGCCCTGACCCATCAGTTCGGTAACCAACAATCCCGTGCCCATTTCTTTCAGCAGGTCGGACTGCGTTTCGTGCGTATGGTTCAAATAAAGGTTGTGTGCGCCGCCGGCGTTGCCCGTGGTCTGCATACCGAGCTTTCTCGCGCTGTAACTGCTGAGGAAATAGCCTTCGACAATGCCGTCGCGGATGACGAAACGCGGCTGTGTGGCGACACCTTCGGAATCGAAATAGGTGCTGCCGAAGGCGCGGGGGATGTGCGGCTCTTCGCGCAGGCTGAGGAAATCGGGCAGGACTTTTCTGCCTATGCTGTCGATCAGGAAACTGCTTTGGCGGTAGAGCGCGCCGCCGCTGAGTGCGCCGACGAGGTGTCCGATAAGCCCGCCTGCGACGGTGGTATCGAAGAGGACGGGATAGCTGCCTGTCGGTATGCTGCAGCTGTTCAGACGACGTAAGGTGCGCTCGGCAGCGGTTTTGCCGATTTGCTCGGGACTGTCCATGTCTTGATGGCGGCAGGCGGCATCGTACCAGTAGTCGCGCTGCATGCCGTTTTCGTCGGCGGCAACGATGCTGCACGAAATGCTGTGGCGCGTGCCTTGTTGGTGGGCGGTGAAGCCGTGGGTGTTGCCGTAAACGTATTGGTAATGTCCGGTCTGAACGCCTGCGCCTTCGGAATTTTCGATGCGTTCATCCGCGCTCAGGGCGGCTTGTTCACATTGTTTTGCCAACTCGATGGCGGCTTCCGTGCTTAAATCCCATTCGTGATAACGGTCGAGGTCGCCGACGTGTCGTGCCATCAATGAAGCATCTGCCAGACCTGCGCAATCGTCTTCGGCGGTATAGCGGGCGATGTCGATAGCGGCTTTGACGGTGTCTTGCAGGGCTTTTTCAGAGAAGTCGGCGGTGCTGGCGCGACCTTTGCGTTTGCCGACGTACACGGTAATATCCAGCGATTTGTCTTGCTGGAACTCGATTTGTTCGATTTCGCCCAGCCGTACGCTGACGCTTTGCCCGATGGATTCGCTAAAGTCGGCTTCGGCAGCCGCCGCGCCCATGTTTTTTGCCAAATCCAAGGCGTGCCCGCATAAGCCGGTCAGCTCGGAGGCGGTGTGGTTGAACAGCATAAAAGGTTTCCTGACAGAGGTTTGCGGCATTTTAACCGTTTTCAGACGACCTCGGCAAAAATACCGCCGCCGGAGGCAAAAGGTCGTCTGAAAACGCCGTTTCGACAGGGCATTGACGTGGAACCTGCCCGAACGTGCTAAAATACCCGAAACAAAATTAAAGGTTTATCAAAATGTTTGAAAACGAAGACGAATGGGTCAGCAAAACCCAAATGAAAAAGCAGATGAACGATTTGCAGGCTTTGGGCATGGAGTTGACCAAACTCTCGACCGATACGCTGAAAAAAATCGGCTTGGACGAAGACTTGTACGAAGCCGTCGTTACCTACAAAAAAATCACGTCCAACGGCGCGCTCAAACGCCAAAGCCAATTCATCGGCAGGCTCATGCGAGACACCGACCCCGCGCCCATCGAAGCCTTCCTCGCCAAACTACGCGGCGAAAATACCGCCCACAACGCCTTCTTGCAACGCGTCGAACAAGCCCGCACGCGCCTCTTGGCGGACGACAACGCAATCACCCAATTCATGGCGGACTTCCCCCATGCCGACGCAGGCAAATTGCGCACCTTAATCCGCAACACGAAAAAAGAGCAGGAACAAAACAAACCGCCGAAAAACTTCCGCGCCCTCTTCCAAGAAATCAAATCCGTCATGGAAGGCGGTCAGAGCGATTCGGAAGAAACGCAGGATTGGGCAGAATAAATATCGGGGTCGTCTGAAAACGGGGTTGGGGGTTCTGTAAATCCCACCGCCCCGTTTTCAGACGACCTTTTCAAATTTCATATAATCTTATTAAAATATACCGTCATTTTTCAGACATCCCTTTAACAATAAAACAAACCGACCTTTTCAAGGACTACACTTATGAAACTTCGCCTTACCCTCACTGCCCTCCTCGCCTTATCATTAAACGGCTGCCTAACTGAACAACTGTGGCAAGAGGATAAAAAAGTAGAAAAAATCACTTTTCATCCGATTACTTCCGACCAAGTACATTCTTTCGGTATCGTCAACAAAGACAATGACCAACTTGAAAAAGGCAGCATCGTCATGATGGGCGAAAAATACTGGTTCGTCATTAATGCCAAAGATTCAAAAGACCTGACGCCCATCCTCAATGTCAAACTCGACAAAAAATTCCAAATTGCCGATGCCAAAAAATACAAAAAAGACCTCAAAGCCTTGCCTGTTGTGGTGAACAATGAAAAAGAAGCCGATTTCACCACCGATTTCTGCCTACGCTACGACACTCAAAAAGCTGACGAAATCGCCAAACTGAAAAACCTGTCATTTGAAACCGGCAAAGGTAGAAATAACACTGTCTACCACCGCTGTGTTCACGCCAAAGGCAAATACTACGCCACCCCGAAAAACCTGCCCGCCGACTACAAATTTGAACAAAGCATTCCTGTCTCCATCGGCTATACCACTTCTCGCGTATACACCAGTCCGGTGAAAGTAGTAGGTACTCTGTTGATAACGCCGCTGACGCTCACTGTTGACGCCCTTACCCCAGTACTGTTCATTCCTGCCATGATGACAGGCGGCGGCTTTACCCCAAGCTTTTAACAAACTCGTTACGCCTGTTTTCAGACGACCTTTCCGTCCTTGAATACATCAAACATATTTCCACACACCATGCCCGTCAAAATCCAAACCCGCCCCGTCAACCAAAACGTCCTCGATGATTTGCTCACCGCCGGTGCCGATCCTTTAATCGCCCGGCTGTGCGCCTCGCGCGACGTGCAGAGTCCTGCCGAATTGGACGACAAACTCGCCGGCCTTCTGCCTTATCAATCGCTGACGAATTGCGAATCCGCCGCCCGCCGTCTGGCGGATGCCATCGAGCACAAGGAAAAAATCCTGATTGTCGCCGACTACGATGCCGACGGCGCAACCGCGTGTTCCGTCGGCATGAGCGGTTTGGCGGCGATGGGCGCGGCGGTGGATTTCCTCGTACCCAACCGCTTCGAACACGGCTACGGCTTAACGCCCGAGCTTGCTGAAATCGCCGCCGCGCAAGGCGTGGATTTGCTGATTACGGTCGATAACGGCATCGCCAGCATCGCAGGCGTGGCGCGGGCGCAGGAATTGGGGTTGGACGTGATCGTTACCGACCACCACCTGCCCGCCGAAACCGTACCCGACTGCATCATCGTCAATCCGAACCAAAAAGGCTGCGGCTTCCCCAGCAAAAGTCTGGCGGGCGTGGGCGTAATTTTTTATGTGTTGATGGCGTTGCGTGCCGAATTGCGCCGCCGCGATTATTTTTCAGACGACCTTAAAGAGCCGAATCTGGGCGAACTTTTGGATTTGGTTGCACTCGGCACCGTCGCCGATGTCGTTCCCCTCGACCACAACAACCGTATCCTCGTGTCGCAAGGTTTGAAACGGATGCGCTCGGGTAAGATGCGTCCCGGCATCCGCGCCTTGTTTGAAGTGGCGCGGCGCGACTGGCGTAAAGCGCAGCCTTTTGACATGGGTTTCGCACTGGGTCCGCGCATCAACGCCGCCGGACGGCTCGACGATATGTCGGTCGGTATCGCCTGCCTGTTGGCGCGCGACGACACGGAAGCGCAGGCATTGGCGGCGCAGTTGAACGACCTTAATATCGAACGCCGCGAAATCGAGCAGTCCATGCTGCAAGACGCGCTGAACGCCTTTCCCGAAACCCTGCCTTCAGGTCAGACAACCCTGGTCGCCTACCGCGACGACTTTCATCAAGGCGTGGTCGGCATCGTCGCCAGCCGCCTCAAAGACCGCTTCTACCGCCCGACCATCGTGTTCGCCCCCGCGGACAACGGCGAAGTACGCGGTTCGGGGCGTTCCATTCCCAACCTGCACCTGCGCGACGCTTTGGATTTGGTGTCCAAACGTCATCCCGATTTGATTTTGAAATTCGGCGGACACGCGATGGCGGCGGGCTTGAGCATACTCGAACACAACATTCCCGCGTTTCAGACGGCCTTTGAAGAAGCCGTGCGCGAAATGGTGTGCGAAGACGATTTGTCGCAAACCTTCATTACCGACGGCAGCCTGAAAGCCTGCGACATCACGTTGGAGCAGGCGCAAAACCTCGCCCGCCACGTTTGGGGGCAAGGCTTCGCGCCGCCGAGCTTTACCGACGAGTTTCACGTCATCCGCCAGCAGCCTTTGGGCGCGGAGGGCAAACACAAAAAAGTCTGGCTGCAAAAAGACGGCTACGAATTTGAAGCCATGTTCTGGCGGTGCAGCGAAGACATCCCCAAATACATCCGCACGGTTTACCGCCCCGTGGCAAACGAGTGGCGCAATCAGATGGAATTGCAGCTTTACATCGATTACTGGGAAGCCGCTTAAGGCTTGCGAAAGATAAAAGGTCGTCTGAAACCAAAAAACAAGTTTCAGACGACCTTTGTTTTCTAGAAGATTATTGTGCGCCAAATTTCAATACCATCGGCAATTAAGACAATAGCCCGCACAACTTGTATTTAAATTTCAAAAAAACACCTTATCCGAATGATAAAAACCGGCAATCCGAAAGAAAACAAAACCGAAAATCCCCCTTCTACTCAAACACTTTCAACGCAATATTGTGATGAATCAAACTTCCTGACAGATAAACCCGCGATTGCTTGTCAGTCGGTAGATTTTAAAACATAATGCTTACGCGCCTAAGTATTGGAGTTTTACTACAAATACATGATGGGTAAGCCGTACGCAGCGCAGCAGTTCCAACCGATCAACTCAAAGCAAGGAAGGTCTAAAATGAAAGTAACCAGTTTCGGCGAAGTGTTGTGGGACGATTTTCCAAGCGGCAAAGTGTTGGGCGGTGCGCCGCTGAACGTTTTGGTCCGTTTGCAATCCTTCGGGGTCGATACTGCCATCATCAGCCGTCGCGGCGATGATGCCGACGGCGAAGAGCTGCTGCGCCAAATCCAAGCGAAAAACGTCAATACCGACCTGCTGCAAGTGTGCAAAGAATGCGATACCAGCCTTGTCAAAGTCATCTTGGACAAATGCGGCAGCGCGTCATACGAAATCGTATATCCCTGCGCGTGGGACCGCATCGTCGTCGAAGATGCCGCCTTGCAGCGTGTCGCCGAATCCGATGCCTTCGTGTTCGGCAGCCTTGCCACCCGCGACGAGATTTCCCGTGCGGCTTTAGACAAACTGATGGAAAAAGCCAAATTCAAAATCTTCGACGTCAACCTGCGCAAACCCCACTACGACACCGACCGCCTGCTCGCCACCATGAAACGTGCGGATATGCTCAAGCTCAATGACGACGAATTGTACGAACTGTCCGCAGTTTACGGCTCGCCCTACCACAGCATCGAACAAAACATCGCCTACCTCAACCGCTTGACCGGCGCACAAACCATCTGCGTCACCTTGGGCGGACACGGCGCAATTTTATACAAAGACGACGAACTCTACCGCCACTGCGGCTTCCGCATCAAAGTCGCCGATACGGTCGGCTCCGGCGACAGCTTCTTGGCAGGGCTGACCTACAAACTGCTCAACAATGCCGAGCCTCAAGAAGCCATCACCTTCGCCTGCGCACTCGGCGCCCTAGTCGCTTCCAGACACGGCGCGACGCCCGACATTTCCTTGCAAGAAATCGAAAGCTTCATGAATCCAGCTTGATGTTTGCCATCAACGGATGTCACAACAAAAGGTCGTCTGAAAACGGATTTTCTGTTTTCAGACGACCTTTTATATCGCCGATTCACTTTTCAGAATACAGACTCGTATTAAGCCGATTCTTCAGGCTGTTT
Source organism: uncultured Neisseria sp. (assembly GCA_915066515.1). Lineage (GTDB taxonomy): Bacteria > Pseudomonadota > Gammaproteobacteria > Burkholderiales > Neisseriaceae > Neisseria. The sequence continues at coordinate 6,335 of CAJZEA010000028.1, forward strand.
ACCAAACCGTCACGAACTGCTCCAAATCGGTATTTTTTGCGCCACTGCCCGCCTCAGTCGGAGAACCAACCATCATCAGCCCGATGATTTTGTCTTTGTCTTCACAACCAAACGCTTCGCGCAAGAGCGGGCTGTTGACCCACATTCCGGTAATCCACACATTGTCAAAACCTTGCGCGGACGCGGCAAGCTGCAGCCCGTAAGCGGCGCAGCCCGCACTCAACATTTGTTCCCACTCGGGCTTGGGTTTCGCCACTTCGCGGTTGGGCGCAAAAGTCACGCCGATCACCATAGGCGCCATATTGCCGACTTTCTCGGCTTTCTTCATCGCATCATCGCCAAAATTCAACTCGGTAACCGTTTGGCGCAACAATTCGCGGAAACGTTGCAAGCCTGCCTCACTTTGAATGACGGTAAAACGAAACGGACGCATATTGCCATGGTCGGGAACCTGCGTAGCCGCTTGCAGCATATATTCGAGTTGTTCCACATTCGGTGCGGGGGCGGTAAGTTTTTTAGACGAGCGACGTGTGGTCAAAAGTTGTAAAGCATCCATATTTTATCTTTCAATTCATTTGAAACAACGGAATCCATCTTAGACGGGATTCCTTGTGGAACCATCAAAACGATACAGGCTATATTCGGAAAATACTGCGACAGACGGTGCAAACCGATTGGCTAATATTTAACGCTTTTGCAAGCCATTTTCTTCAGCCCGGCACAGAGCAAAACCGTACCTGCTCGAAACGAACCCTCTATATAGCACAAAGCCGATTTGAATGCCATGCTTGATGGCGCAACAAAAAGGTCGTCTGAAAACCTGTTGCCAAGTTTTCAGACGACCCCTTCACATCGCAATCATAGCCATCAGACCACGACTTCTTCTTTTTTCTTCACTTCCTTCGCGATATTTTCGCGGCTCAGGCCGAACATCAGCAAGAGCGGGCTGGCTACCAAGACTGAAGAGTAAATACCGAACACGATACCGATGGTCAATGCCATTGAGAAACCGTGCAACGCTGCGCCGCCGAACACCAGCATGGAAACGACCATTGCCTCAGTCGAGCCATGGGTGATGATGGTACGGCTCATGGTGGCGGTAATCGCATTGTCGATGACTTGCGGAACGGTGTGTCCGCGCATACTCGGTTTGCGGAAGTTCTCACGGATACGGTCGAAGACGACGACGGATTCGTTTACGGAATAGCCCAATACGGCAAGGATACCCGCCAACACGGTCAGTGAAAATTCCCATTGGAAGAAGGCGAAGCAGCCCAAAATAATCACGATGTCGTGCATATTCGCGATGATGGCGGATACGGCGAAACGCCATTCAAAGCGCATCGACAGGTAAACGATAATACCTGCTACGACAAAGCCCAATGCCATCAGACCGTTGGTCACCAGCTCTTCGCCGACCTGCGGACCGATAAATTCGACTTGGCGCAGGGTAACGTCAGGCTGCTCTTTTTTCAGCAATTCCATAACCTGATTGGAAAGCTGCGCGGAAGTTACGCCTTCTTTGTTGGGCAGGCGGATCATGATGTGTTTGTTCGTACCCAACGCCTGAACTTGGACATCGCCCATTTTCAGGGTATCGAGTTTTTCACGGGTTTTGTTGACGTCCACGCCCTGCTGATATTGCACTTCCATCACGGTACCGCCGGTAAATTCGACGGAGAAGTTCAAACCTTTGGTAATGAGGAAGAATACGGCGGCAATGAAGGTTACCAACGAAATAAAGGTCGTCAGTTTGCCGTAGCTCATAAACGGGATGTCGCGTTTGATTTTGAAGAGTTCCATGTCTTACTCCTTGCCAGCCGCTGTTTCGGCTTTAGGTTTCCATACTGCGCCGATGGAAATGTTCTGCAATTTGCGGCGGCGTCCGTACCAAAGATTCACTAAGGCGCGGAAAACGACGACGGATGAGTACATCGAAGTCAGGATACCCAGACAGTGTACGACGGCAAACCCGCGGACCGGGCCGGAACCGAATACCAAAAGGGCAATACCGGCAATCAGAGAGGTCAGGTTGGAGTCGACGATGGTTGCCCATGCGTGTTGGAAACCGAGGTTGATTGCCTGTTGCGGCGGCACGCCTTCGCGCAACTCTTCGCGGATACGTTCGTTAATCAATACGTTGGAGTCAATCGCCATACCCAGCGTCAACGCCAATGCGGCAATACCGGGCAGCGTCAGCGTCGCCTGCATGGCAGACAAAATACCGACTAAGAACAAGATGTTGGTACTCAGGGCGATGGTCGAGAAGAAACCCATCAGGCGGTAGTAAACCACCATGAACAAAGCAACGGCTGTAAAGCCCCATAAGGTCGAATGGAAACCTTTTTCAATGTTTTCTTTACCCAAAGACGGACCGATGGTGCGCTCTTCCACGATTTGCATCGGTGCGGCGAGAGAACCGGCACGCATCAACAGAGAAATGTCATTGGCTTCCGCAGTCGTCATACTGCCGGAAATTTGTACCCGTCCACCGGTAATGGCAGAGTTGATAACAGGCGCAGTAATGATCTCAGATTTACCTTGATCGATTAACACCATTGCCATACGTTTTCTGATATTAGCAGCAGTCAATTCACCAAAAATATTGGAGCCTGCACTGTCCAAACTCAGATTGACAACTGCTTTTTCCATTTGGTCAAAACCCGGCTGCGCATCGTTGATGTTGTCACCGGTCAATTCAACCTGTTTGTTAATCAGCAAGGTTTCTGGATGATCGCCGCCACTGGACAACAGCTCAAAACCGCTCGGAACATTACCTTCCAAAGCTTCGCGCACTTTGACAGGGTCGTCTTCCACCATACGCACTTCCAAAGTCGCGGTACGGCCGATAATGTCTTTTGCTTTGGCTGTATCTTGTACACCCGGCAACTGTACGACGATGCGGTCGAGGCCAGATTGCTGGATGACAGGCTCAGCCACGCCCAACTCATTGACGCGATTATGCAAAGTAGTGATATTTTGTTTCACCGCATCGGAGCGTACTTTGTTAATCGCTTCTTCGGATAATGTCAGCGTGATGTTATTGCCGTCGGCGTTCAAATTTGCCTCAGGGAAAAGCTGACGCAGCTTAGGCATGGCTTTCTGTACGTCAGCAGCGTCCTGCATCGGTACAACCAAACCGTTTCCAATCTGACGGATGGTGCCGGTACGGATTTTTTCGCGGCGCATCTCGCGGCGGATGTCGCCTGAATAACGTTCAAACGTTTTCTGCATCGCGGCTTTCATGTCCACTTGCATGGTGAAATGCACGCCGCCGCGCAAGTCCAAGCCCAAGAACATCGGGTTGGCGCCGATTTTGGCCATCCATTCGGGGCTGTCCGCCAACAGGTTAAGCGCGGTGATATAGCCATCGCCCAAAGTGTTTTCGATAACGTCGCGGGCTTTAAGCTGCGTTTCGGTATCTTTGAAACGCACTTTCAGCGAGTTGTTCGCAATAAATATCCCGTCGGTCTGAATACCTGCCTGTTTCAGCGCGGCATCGACTTTGGACTGGGTCTGTTCGTTAATAATGATGGCTTGTCGGTTGGTTGATACCTGCACTGCGGGCGTTTCACCGAAAAGGTTGGGCAGTGAATACACTACGGCAACCAAAATCGAGCACGCAATCAGCAGGTATTTCCATAAAGGATAACGGTTCATGGTAAACCTTCGATTTATTATGAAGACAAACAGCCGCGCTCAGCTTTCCGAGGCGGCTCTTGGCAAAAATACGGATTACTCGGCTTTGGCGGCAATCGCGTTACGTTCCACTTCGACTTCGATTTTTGCACCTTGACCGATGTCCACAGTGAAAAACTGTTCGCCGACTTTGGTAACGCGGCCTTTGAAACCTGCTGCCAAAACAACCTTATCGCCGACTTTCAAAGCAGCAAGCATAGCTTGGTGTGCTTTGAATTTCTTTTGTTGAGGACGCATGATCAGGAAGTAGAACACCACCATAATCAGCACTAAAGGGGCAAATTGGGCCACAGTTTGATTCATAATTTGTCCGTTTTCTAAGAGATTAAAATTAAGTAAAACACCGCTTGCGGCAGAAAAAAGCATTGGTACGACCGCAAAATTAAGCTATTCTAAAGGTCGTCTGAAAAATTTCCAAGCCTTTCCCTATTTATTAACCATATTTATCATGTCAGGTCGTCTGAAAATGAAGTTTCAACGACATTTAAAATCTGATTCCTTCCTACCAACGACAAGCCCCGCGCTCTTTTCCTCATGAAAAAACTCATTCGACGACTGCGTACGCGCCTACGCCGCCTCTTGGGTAAAAATGCGCGTACGGTCTGGATTTCTCATCCCGTTTTTGCGCAACACCAACCCGGCGCAGGTCATCCCGACTCACCCGAACGCACTGCCGTTATCGAGGCGGAACTCAAAGGCCAGGATATTTGGCGGCATCTTCAAACTGCCGAAGCCGAAGAAATCAGCGATACCCGCCTCGCCTTGGTTCACCCGCGCAAGTACCTGCGCTCGCTCGAAGCCTGCCAGCCCCAAGCGGACAAAATCTACCGCCTCGACGACGATACCGTCATGAGCCATGGTTCGCTCAAAGCTGCCCGTTACGCCGCAGGGGCTGTCGTTCAGGCGGTAGATATGGTAATGAATAAGAAAGCATGGCACGCTTTTTGCGCCGTCCGCCCACCCGGACACCACGCGCACAGCGATAAGGCAGGCGGTTTCTGCCTGTTAAACAACGTCGCCGCAGGCGTCATGCACGCCATCGCCGAATATCGACTCCAACGCATCGCCGTCATCGACTTCGATGTCCATTACGGCGACGGCACAGCGGAAATCTTCAAAGACGACCCGCGCGTCCTGTTTATGAACCTTTTTGAAACCGACCTCTTCCCATTTCCCGAAACCAATCATTCCGCCAACGGCGCCAATATGTTGCACCTGCCTTTCGCGTCCAACACCGGCAGCCGCGTCTTCCGCACTACCGTACGCGAAAAATGGTTGAACAAACTGACCGCATTCAAACCCGAACTGGTCTTACTGTCCGCAGGTTTCGACGGACACAAACAAGACGAAACAGGTCGTCTGAACCTGCACGAAGCCGATTTCGCCTGGTTGACCCACAAAATCATCCAAGCCGCATCAAGCTGCCCCGGCAAAATCGTCTCCGTACTGGAAGGCGGCTACACGCTCGAACCTTTGGCAAAATCCGCCGCCGCCCATATCGGCGTCTTAGCAGGACTACCCAAAGCAGGCTATGTCGCCGCCTATCAAAAGCATTTGAAACGCGGTGGGCAGAAGAAAGAAAATACTACCCCTGCAAGCCAAATAGGTCGTCTGAAAACAGAAAACAGGTTTTAACTTGCTATTTCCGCATTAAAAATAGTGGATTAACTTTAAATCAGGACAAGGCGACGAAGCCGCAGACAGTACAGAT
>CAJZEA010000029.1:0-11727 GCA_915066515.1 uncultured Neisseria sp.
CCCTCATACTCAACGGCAGCCTTGTTCCCTACGCGCTGCTGTCCGCCGCCGTCAGCGCCGCCGCACTCGGCTACGCGCTTCTAATCAGCGTCTGCGCCAAATCCACCGAACACGCCGTCGTCCTCGGCGGCGGCGGCATCATCCTGATGGCGGCAATCGGCGGCATTATGGTCCCCGCCCACGTCATGCCCGAAACCATGCAGCAACTCACTTGGATTTCCCCGATGGCATGGGGTTTGAAGGCTTTTCAAGAGCTGCTGCTCAACCGCAGCGGACTGGACGGAATCGGCCGCTACCTCATCCTGCTGTCCGCCTTCGCCGCCGCCGCCCTGACCGCCGCCGTGCTGGTTTACCGCAGGCAGTTGCAGACGCAGGTGCGGTTTTAAAAACACTTTTCCACTATTTAGCAAAAAAAATGGGAGTATCAAAATGGCCCAACCAAGCAAAAAATCCCCTAAATCTATAGAACCCAATATCGCTGATCTTGCTAACGGTTGGCTGAAATCCTACAAGCTCGATTACAGACTTGAACAAGCAAGCCTCAATACTGAAATCGACAAAGCCTTAGACGACTATTATTCCAAAAACGGTGGCACCGGCGGAAACCGTCCCGATGTGAAGCTTTTGCTACAAAGCAGTAAAAACGGGCGTTACTATCCCGTGCTTATCGAATATAAAGGTCATAAAGACAAACTGGAAAAACTCGATGCGGATGGTAATGTCGAAAACCGCAACGCCAAAAACGAGCCAGTTTTCAAAAACATCAACGGCTATGCCGTAAACGGCGCGGTACATTACGCCAACGCCGTACTGCACCATACCAGTTACACCGACATCATCGCAGTCGGCATGACGGGATACAAAGACGAGCAGGGAGAAATTCATTATGAAATCGGCGTGTATTATGTGTCTAAAAGCAATTTAGGCGTAGGGCAGCGAGTCGGCGATTTTGACGACTTTTCATTTCTAGCAGCAGAACACTTTGAAGATTTCATCAGCCAAGTTGAAGAACTCTCGCTCACACCCGAAGAGTTGGACAGGCTCAAAGAAAAGCGTGAAAAAGAAATCGATGCCAGCCTGACCAAGCTCAACAACGACATCTACCAAAACGAAAAAGGCTTAGGTGAAAACGACCGCGTCTATCTCGTTGCCGCCGCTATCATCGCCACCATCGGCATACCCGGAAAAGTTGCGCCGCTGGAAAAATCCGACCTCAAATCATCAAACGAACGCGGCTGGCGCGACGGCGACATCCTTGTGCGTAAAATCGAGTCTTTCTTGGAAGAAAAAGCACTACCCAAAGAAAAGAAAGAGATGATTTTACGCACATTATCCAATACCCTTCTGACCGAAAACATCAACAAAGTTTACAGCGGCGAAACCCAATTAAAACGTGTCTTTACCAAAATTGTCGATGACTTGGGCATCTACTACAAAATCGGGCTGACTACCGACTTTACCGGCAAGCTCTTTAACGAAATGTACTCATGGCTGGGCTTTACTCAAGATAAGCTCAACGACGTGGTGCTGACCCCGTCTTATGTCGCTACATTGCTCGCCAAACTTGCCCGCGTCAATAAAGATTCCTATGTTTGGGACTTCGCCACAGGCTCAGCCGGGCTTTTGGTCGCCGCCATGAACGAAATGCTGATAGATGCCAAAAACAGCATAAGCTCGCCAGAAGAACTCCGCAAAAAAGAAGCCCAAATCAAAGCCGAACAGCTTTTGGGTTTAGAGTTGCTCTCCAGCGTCTATATGCTTGCTATTTTGAATATGATTCTGATGGGCGACGGCAGCTCCAACATCTTAAACAAAGACTCGTTGACCGATTTTGACGGCAAATACGGTTTCGGTAAAACCGACCACAAATTCCCCGCCGATGCCTTTATCCTCAATCCCCCGTATTCCGCCAGCGGCAACGGCATGAACTTTGTCGAACGTGCGCTCGGCATGATGAAAAAAGGCTACGCCGCCATCATCATCCAAAATTCCGCAGGCTCAGGAAAAGCCCGCGAAATCAACAGGCGGATTCTGCAAAAAAATACCCTACTTGCCAGTATCAAAATGCCCTTGGATTTGTTTATCGGCAAATCCAGCGTACAGACCAATATTTACGTCTTCAAAGTCGGCGAAAAACACAAAGCCAAATCCACCGTCAAATTCATCGATTTTTCAGACGACGGCTACACCCGCACCAACCGCAAAAAAGCCAGCAACAATTTGAAAGACACAGGCAACGCGCGTGGACGCTATGAAGAACTGGTGAATTTGGTCGAGTTCGGCAGGGGCGAACTCAACATCTTCAGCGAAAAAGAATACTACGAAGGCAAAATCAACCCTGAAAACGGCGCAGACTGGAACCAAACCGCTCCGATAGACACCCGTCCGACGCTGGACGATTTCAAAAAAACCGTCAGCGATTATTTGGCTTGGGAAGTTTCCAACTTGTTAAAACGTGGAAGTGGGCAGGACGACACGCTGGGAAAGTAGATGCCCGCTTGACCGAGATGTTGGAATCGGTTGAGTGGGATAGTTTTACGTTAAGTCAGATTTTTAACAGAATTGAACAAGGGAGAAGGCTGAAAAAAGACGACCAAATTCTAGGGAAAATCCCTTTTGTAATGGCAGGTGTAACGAATACAGGGGTGGTTAATTACATTTCAAATCCTGTTGCGAGTTTCCCAGCCAATTCAATTACAGTAGATATTTTCGGAAATGCGTTTTATCGGAATTATGCTTTTGGAGCAGGCGATGATACGGGGGTTTATTGGAATGATGAAATTGAATATTCGCCGAGAGCAATGATTTTTTTGACTTCGGTTATTTCAAAATCCTTGTTAGGAAAGTATTCATACGGTTCTAAATTGAGAAGTTCACAAAGTTTTGGTTTTAAAATACGATTACCTGTCCAAAACGGTCAAATAAACCTTGACTTTATGGAAAAATTCGTAGCCGAGCTGGAAGCTCAGCGTACCGCCGAGCTGGAAGCCTACCTTTCAGCCGCAGGTCTGAAAGACTACACGCTGACGACGGAAGAAGAGCGAGCGTTGGCGGCGTTGGAAAATAAAGAAATCACGTTCATCGAATATAAGGTTGTGGATTTGTTTACGGTGAAAAATACAAACAATATCCTTTCTCGCGATGTAACACCAAACAGTGGTAATACGCCTTATTTGTCAGCAAGCCGAGAAAATAACGCAGTTAGCTCTTATATTTCCCACAGAGAAAATCTGATAGATAAGGGTAACTGTATTTTTATTGGTGGAAAGACATTTGTTGTTACCTATCAGGCAGAAGATTTTTATTCTAACGACAGTCATAATTTATGTTTATATTTGAAGGAAAAGGAAGAAGCCAGCAAGCTAAATCAATTGTGCATCATTTCCTGTATTGAACGGAATTTAGGTCATAAATATTCTTGGGGAGACAGTATCAGCAATAAGAAAATTCAAACAGATACCGTTTTCCTGCCATCTAAAAACGGCAAGCCCGACTATGCCTATATGCAAACCCTGATTTCCGCCGTGCAAAAACAGGTCATCAAAGACGTAGTGCGTTACGCCGACGAAAAAATCGCCGCCACCAAAACGGTAACGGCAAGGTAAATCCACATCCTCACCCCAAACACGAAAGCAAAAAATGTCCTACACTTTTACCTTGGCAGAACACGCGCTGGAAGCGGAATTGAAAAAGCTGATTCTGCAAGAAGCCGACAAGACCGATGATGTTGCTGCTGAAGACTTTACCGACGATGCGCCGTTGTTCGGCGACGGCAGCCCTGTCGATTTGGATTCGCTCGACGCGCTGCAAATCTGCGTCGCGCTGCAACAGTATTTCCAAGTGCGGCTGCAAGGCGACCGCATGGTGCGCAAGCATATGATGTGCGTGCGCGATTTGGCGGCGTTCGTCCGCGCGGAGCATGGGGCGTGAGCTGGGTTTGCGGTACGGCGGCCACCTCCGCGCTGAATCCGCAGACGGATTTCAGACGACCCGATGCGGTGTCTTATACGTTTTTAACCCAGCCGCAGCAGGCCGCTTATTTCCGCGCTTTTGCCGACGACAGCTTGGGGAGTACCGCTTTTGCGGATATTGCCGAACAACATTTGCGCCGCGCCGCCGAAGATGCCGGATGGTCGTCTGAAAGCTGGCACGACGAGCCGGTGTTCATCGGTTCGAGTTCTTATGCCATCGCCGAATACGAAAACCGCCGCCGCGCGGGCAATACGGACATTGGGGAACACGGACTGCTCTATCTTGCCGAAGATTTGCGCAAACGCAGCGGCAACCGGCAGATTTTCAGTTTGGCAACCGCCTGTACCTCCTCCGCCCATGCGCTGATTCAGGCAGACAATTGTTTGCGCGGCGGGGCGAAACGCGCCTTCGTCCTCGGCATCGAAAACCTCAACCGCCTGACCCTGCTGCATTTTCACAGCTTGGGTTTGTTTACCGAACGATATCAGCCCTTCGGCGGCAACGGTCTGATTTTGGGCGAAGGTGTCGCCGCACTCGCCCTGTCTGCCACGCCGCCTGATTGTGCAGGCCGTCTGAAACTCGTCGGACACGCCGCCAATACTGGAAACGACCTAATTCAAAGCGACAGCAAGGCCTTAGAGCAGGTTATCCGCCGCGCTTTAAACATCGCCGCCGTTGCGCCCGAAAACATCGCCGCCGTCAAAACCCACGGCATCGGTACCGCCGACAGCGACGCCGCCGAACTGGCTGCGCTGGAAAACGTATTCGGCAGCCTGCCACCGCTGATGGCATTCAAAGCGCAAATCGGTCATACCCTCGGCGCAACCGCCGCCCTTGAAACCGCACTGCTCTTGTCCGCCCTGAAACAAGGCGGCGGCACCGATTATCAAGGACGTGAAATCCGTTTTTCAGACGACCTTTCAGACGACCTTTTCTGTCTCGCCAACCATTTCGGTTTCGGCGGCAGCAACACAGCTATGGTATGGCAATGGCAATCATAAATCCCGACATCCGCATCACCGCCGCCGCGCGTTTTGATACCGAAGCCGCCGTCGGCAACAAAATCCTCAAACAAACCTTGCAGCAGCAAAGCGGCACGGACGCCCGCCGCCTCAGCCGCCTGAGCCTGATTGCCGCACTCGGCGCAGGCTTGTTGCGCGGACAAGGCGAAATCCGTCCCGATTGCGCCGTCTTCCTCGGCACGCCGTTTTCCTCGCCGTCCGTGTTTGAAAAAATGGCGGACAACGTACTCAACCACCATGCCGCCATGCCTTTCGACTTCATCGCCAACCTGCACAATGCCCCCGTTTTTCATGCCGCGCAAACCCTAGGCACACACGGCGCAACGTTGGCGGTCGCCACCGAACGCCATTTGGAAACCCGTTTCCACCCCCTGCTGCTCGCCGCACAATCCTTGCAAAGCGGCGGACAGGCCGCAGTCGGCTGGGCATACGAACACCTAGCCACCCACGCCGATACGCGCGAAGGCAGCATTTGGATTTTGCTCGAACACGGCACGGAACACGGCGTTCCCGTTACCTTGGGCGGACAAACTAAAGAAGCTGAAAGGCCGTCCCGTCAGGTGGCTGTGCACTCTGAAACGCAAGGATATTATTGGCAGGACATCGCCGATTTTTTGGAAACATTGTTCCTTGCCGACAGTTTATCATCCGGCAAAACCAACCCAATCATGATGGCGCGCGCAGAAATTCTATGAGGTCGCAAACGCAAAACGTGTCCCGAAATACGCCGCTGCCTCCGCGCCGACAGGTCGTCTGAAAATCCGAAACTGTCTTCTGTTTCAAACACATTTTCAGACGACCTGTTTCTTTCCCCTGCCGATTATCCATTCGGATTGTCAATGCACCCGACTTCCCCATAAAATGCCGTAGACACACTTCAAACCCATTTGAAAAATGATGACTACCTACCGCCGCGCCTACACCGTCTTCACCGCCCTGCTGACCCTGTTCCTCATCTACACCGTCTCCACGCAAAATTGGCTGCAAACCGACCTGACCGCGCTGCTGCCGAGCGAACAGCAGCCTGACGCGCTTTTGACGGCGGCGGACAAGGCGGGCGAAGAGCAGTTGAACACGCAGGTGATTTTGCTGGCGGGCAGCAAAGACGCGGAAACGGCGTTTCAGACGACCTCCGAAATTGCGGCTTTGTGGCGTAAAAGCGGTGTGTTCGAGCAAGTGGACAGCAGCGTGACGCCCGACTTGGACAAGGTGCGCAAGGACATCGGCAAGCTGGGGCTGGCGCTGCTGCCAAACGAACAGGTGCGCCTGCTGTTTGAGCATCCGCAAGCGTATTTTCAGGCGCGGGCGGAAGCGGCGGTCAACCCGTTTGCCGCACCCTCGCCTTTGTCTTTGGAACAAGACTGGCTGGGCTTCGGGCGTTTTGTCGCAGGCAAGGCGAATCCGCAAAGCCGTTTGCAGTGGAACATGGACAACGGAATGCTGTTCACCGAAGGCGATGACGGGAAAACTTGGGTTTGGCTGCGCGGACGGCTGGCGGCGGGCGACAATTTTTCCGGCAACGACGCCCTCCTGCCGCTGATGGCGGAAAGCCGCAAACTGGCAAAAGCCAAAGGCGCGGACACGTTGGCGGCAGGCGGCGCGCTGTTTGCCGCCGCGTCCAAAACAGAGGCGGAGCAGGAAAGCCGGCTGATGAGTACGGTCGGGATGCTGCTGACCTTCGCGCTGCTGCTGTGGGTATTCCGCAGCGTCCGCGTGTTCTGGCTGACGCTGCCTTTGGCGGCGGGTATGCTGACTGGTCTGGCGGCGGCCTTGCTGTTCTTCGGCGAAGTGCATATCCTGACCATCGTCATCGGTACGAGTTTGGTCGGGATGCTGGTGGATTTCCCGCTGCACTGGCTCGCGCCTTCGGTATTCGGCACACGGGCGAAAAACGGCAAAACGGCTTTTTCAGACGACCCCGTCTGGCAGGCAGAACCCGCCATGAAGCATGTCTTGCCGAGCTTTACCGTCAGCCTGCTGATTACGGTATTGGGCTACGCGCTCTTGTGGTTCACGCCGCTGCCCGTATTACGGCAGACCGCCGTGTTTTCAGGGTTTGCGCTGGCGGGCGCATTCGGCGCGACGGTATTGTGGCTGCCGCCGCTGTTTCAGCGTTACTGCGCCAAAACCGTGCCGTTTGCCGTGCTGACCGAACGGCTCTACGCGCTGTCGGGTCGTCTGAAAATCCGTCTGCACAAACGCGGCTGGCTGATGGTCGGCGGCGTATTGCTGGCGGTCGGGCTGTGGCGCAGCGACTGGCGCGACGACATCCGCCAGTGGGTCAACATGCCGTCTGAAATGCTGGCGGAAGTGCAACGCATCGGGCAGTTGAGCGGCGCGGATTTCGGCGGCAAATACTTGGTTGCCGAAGCGCCGAGCGAAGACGCTTTATTGATGAAAACCGCCGAACTCGGCCGCGCGCTGCAACCCCTCGTCGCGCAAGGCAAGCTCGTCAGCTTCCAATCTCCCGACCAGCTCCTGATGCCCGTATCCGAACAGAAAAAACTGCAAAACCGCCTGCGCGAGCTTTCCAAGCTGCCTGAAAGCCGCCAACCGCTCGTCGATATCGGCATTCCGCACAAAACCCTACGCAACGCGCTGCTGCAAGCCGCCGATGCGCCGCCGCTGACGCTTGCCGACGCGCTGAAAACCGATTTGGCGGAAGCCTGGCGGCCGCTGTATTTAGGTGAGGTCGAAAAAGGCCGTTTTGCCGCCATCGTGCGCCTGAACGGCATAACCGACGACACCGCCGTCCGCTCCGCCGCGCAAAGCGTAGCGGGCGTACATTGGGCGGACAAACGCGCCCACTTGAACGACCTTTTCCACCACACGCGCAATCAGGCGGCATGGTTGAAACTGGCATCCTACGCGCTGGCATGGCTGGTTTTATGGCGCATGTTCGGCATGAAGCGCGGCACCAAAATCCTTGCCGTACCGCTTGCCGCCGCCGTCTGCACCGTCGCCGTACTCGGTCTGGCAGGCATCCCAGTCAGCCTGTTCGCCATGTTCGGCCTGCTTTTGGTGTCCGCCATCGGCGTCGATTACGCCGTCTATGCCCTCACCGCGCGACACAGCGCCCCCGCGCGGCTGGGCGGAATGCTGCTCGCCGCTGCCACCACCGCCATCTCCTTCGCCCTGCTCGCCCTAAGCGGCACGCCCGCCGTCGCCGCCTTCGGCATTACGGTCACGGTCGGTGTAGCGTTCAATATTTGGCTGGCGGGGGCTTTGTTGAAAGATTGATGTTTAAAATTTAAAAAACAAAAAGGTCGTCTGAAAACGGGTATGGCGGATTTTGCGCCAACCTGTTTTCAGACGACCTTTTTTAGACGATATCAAACGCAATCAAGTCGCTGTCTTCTTGCAGAACATAAGTGGTTTAAGAAACAGCCTCAGGATGCCCTTTATCCGCTCCCGCATCAAACCAAAATGCCTGCCCCTTTTCGGGCAGGCATTTTCATGCGGTCATGGTGTGCGGCTCAATATTTGACTGTCCAGCCTATCTCGCCGCCCGCGCGCATCGGGACAAGTTCGCCATCGCCGTAAGGGACGCTTGCGGGGACGGTTTGGCTTTGTTTGACGAGGGTAATCGTGTCGGCGTTTTCGGGAATACCGTAGAACCTTGCGCCGTTTTTCGAGGCGAAGGCTTCGAGTTTGTCCAACGCGCCTGCTTTTTCAAACACTTCGGCGTAAAGCTCGATGGCGGTCATGGCGCTGAACATGCCGGCGCAGCCGCAGGCGTTTTCTTTGGCGGATTTGGCGTGCGGCGCGGAGTCGGTGCCGAGGAAGAATTTATGCGCCTTTTCGCCGGTAACAGCGGCGACCAATGCCTGACGGTGGGTTTCGCGTTTGAGTACGGGCAGGCAGAAATGATGGGGGCGCACGCCGCCGACCAAGAGGTCGTTGCGGTTGAGCAGGAGGTGTTGCGGGGTCACGGAGGCGGCAACGTTGTCGCCTGCGTCCAAAACGAGGCGGGCGGCTTCGGCGGTGGTGATGTGTTCGAACACGACTTTGAGATTCGGCACTTGCGCCAAAACGGGTTTCATCACGCGTTCGATGAAGGCGGCTTCGCGGTCGAAAATATCGATTTCGGGGTCGGTTACTTCGCCGTGAACGAGGAACAGGATGCCTTGTTTTGCCATTTCTTCCAACACGGGGATGAGTTTGAACAGGTCGGTTACGCCGGAATCGGAATTGGTGGTCGCGCCTGCGGGGTAGAGTTTGAAGGCGACGATGCCGACGGCTTTGGCTTCTCGCACCAGCTCGGGCGTGGCTTGGTCGGTCAGGTAAAGCGTCATCAACGGCTCAAACGCGCTGCCTTCGGGCAATGCCGCCATGATGCGCGCTTTGTAGGCAAGCGCGTCGGCTACGCTGACAACGGGCGGCTTGAGGTTGGGCATGATGACGGCGCGCCCCATCTGGCGGGCGGTATAGGGGGCAACCGCTTTGAGCGCGTCGCCGTCGCGCAGGTGCAGGTGCATATCGTCGGGGCGGGTTATGGTCAGGGTTTGCATGGGTGTTCCTTTTTAGATTTTTGGGTTTCAGATGACCCCTTGATGTTTCCTAGGGGCTGTCAACATTTCATTTTCCCAGTGGATTTTTGTTCACAAAGCGGAAGATTCAAGGCGGAAACCGCAACAAGGTCGAACACCTTGTGAGGATTTCCAACGTGGCAGATGCCGCTTTGAGGATAAAAAGACACGGAAACTATTGAATAGCAACAGCCGCTAAGGTCGTCTGAAAAGACTATTGCACAAGGACAGGCTTGCCGTTGTAGGACTGATGCGTCAGGTAAAACACCGCCTGCACGGGCAGCTGGTCGGACGGGGTGGTTTTGACGGTCAGCAGGGTTTCTTCCGGGCTGCCCGACGCGCGCCACGCATAAGAAAGCTGACGGATCGGTATCGGCGATTCGGAGGCTTGATCGGTGCGCAATTCGTTGTTCAGCCCCTTCGGCGGGTTTTCGACCAACACCATAAACTGCTTGCGTATCAAGTTTTCGTCCGCCCGCGCCGTCTTCACGCTGCAACTGTCGCCGGTCAGGCTCAAATAATAATCCGCGCCGTCCTGCGTTTTCTTCCAAACGGCAAGCGCATCCGGCTCGATGAAACCTGCGGGCAGCCTGCCGATTTCTTCCGCGTTCAAAGCCGTCAGCTTTTCATTATCGGCAAACGCGCGCACTTTATCGGCAGCCCCGTCAAAAGCGACGCAGCCTTGACGGAACAATTCCGCTGCCGCGTTCGCACGATCCGCCATCTGCTCGGGCGGCACTTCCTCCCTGCCGCACGCCGCCAATAAAACGGAGAAAACGGCAAGCGTCAAAAGCCTTGAAATCGGACGTTTCGCCATTTTCAGACGACCTTTATTTATGTTTCACGACCAGCGTGAACACGCCGTCTTCTTCGCGCGATTCGAGCAAGACATGCCCGGTCTGACGGCAAAACGCCTCAAAATCGCCGGGCGCGCCGCCGTCGGTCGCCAACACGGTCAGGACTTCGCCCGCCTCCATTTGCGCCAAGGCTTTTTTGGTTTTCAAAATCGGCAAAGGGCATCTGAGCCCCTTCAAGTCTAAGGTGTGTGCGTTCATAGTTTCCGATGTTCCGTTAAAAGGATTAACATGAATTATACCGTACTTACTTGCATCCCACCCCGCCAAACCCATAAAATAAAGCCGTTTTTCACTTTGGAGCACACCATGCGCCGTCTCGCCCTCCTGACCCTCTGCCTCGCCGCCACGGCAGTCAACGCCGCCGGATTCAGCGAAAAAGATACCCCCTTCAACACACGCTACAAAGAAAGCCCCGAAGAAGCCGCAGCCCGCGAGTTCGCCGAACAAAAAACCGCGCTCCCGCCCCTGCCCGACACCCAATCCGGCGACTGGTTCGACCTTTACGTCAGCGAAGACTACGGCAAACAGCCCAAAATCCTCCTCAGCAGCCTGCAAATCATGCCCTCTCCCGACGGCAGCATCCGCTACATCCTCAACGTCCGTTCCGACAAAGGTCATGACAACCTGACCGTCGAAGGCCTCTTCTGCGCCCGCTCTTCCTTCACATATGGCAAAGACAAACGCTCGTCTTATAAAGTGTTCGGCTACGGCGACACCGTCAACCGCCGCTGGATCGAGCCGCGCAAAGCCGAATGGAAACCCATAGGCTCAACCTTCAACAAAAACGACGCAATGCGTGCCGTCCTCTACCAGGCCTTCTGTGTCGACGGCGTACCGAACACCACCGAAGGGCTGGTCAAACGCCTCAAAGAACGCGCCGGACGCTACGCGCCGAAAATGGTGCGCCACGACAAATAAGCCGTTTGACGGTTTCAAACATCAAAAAAGGTCGTCTGAAATATTTTCAGACGACCTTTGCCGTATTTCAAACCGTCAATCAGCGCGGATGAACCATATCGGCGGGGACGACCAATTCGTCAAACTCTTCGCCTGTCAGTAAGCCCAATTCGACGGCGGTTTCGCGCAGCGATTTGTCGTTTTTATAGGCGGTTTTGGCGACTTTGGCGGCGTTTTCGTAGCCGATTTTGCGGTTCAGCGCGGTAACGAGCATCAGGGAATGGTGCAGGAAATAGTCGATTTTCTCCGGCACGGGTTCGATGCCGGCGGCGCAGTTTTCGTTGAAGCTGTTGCACGCGTCGCCCAAGAGGCGGATGGATTGCAAGAGGTTGTAGGCGATAACGGGCATATAGACGTTCAGCTCGAAATTGCCCGACGCGCCCGCCATGC
>CAJZEA010000030.1:0-11628 GCA_915066515.1 uncultured Neisseria sp.
TCTTTGAGCTAAGGCGAGGCAACGCCGTACTGGTTTAAAGTTAATCCACTATATTTTTGAGTCTGACTGGTTTGAGGCGGTAAGGTTCAGATGGTGAGTATATACAAAGGTCGTCTGAAAAACGAGTTGACACCGATAAGCGGGTGTTTTTCGTTTTCAGACGACCTTTTAGGTTTTTTTATTAGGATTGGGTGCGTCAAAGCACTAAAAGATACAGCCAGTAGGCAAAGCCGCCCAATGCAGCGCCTGCGGGCAGGTCAATCAGGTAGTGCTGTTTGGTAAAGATGCAGGACAGGGCAATCAATACGGGAAAGAGGAACGCGGCGGCGCCCAAAGTCGGCAGCGCGTGCAGGGCGGTCAGCATGGCGACGGAAACGTGCATACTGGGGAAGCAGTTGCTGGCTTGGTCGAATTTTTGAACAAACTGTAAAAACCATTCGGACGGTGTTTTACCGGTATTGATGCTGCGCCAATGCGGCGGGGTGGAAACGGGAAACAGC
Organism: uncultured Neisseria sp.; assembly: GCA_915066515.1. GTDB lineage: Bacteria > Pseudomonadota > Gammaproteobacteria > Burkholderiales > Neisseriaceae > Neisseria. The sequence goes on from CAJZEA010000030.1 coordinate 501, forward strand.
CAGAAGAACAGCATTTGCATAAACAGCAACATCAGGAAGCTGAACGCCATCATGTTGAAATGGCGGTGGCGATGATGTTGAGGTAGAGGATGGCGGGGTAGTAAAGGAAGCTGTATATCCACGACCAACGCGGGCGGAAAGGGATTTTTTCGTCTATCGGGGAATTCCAAACAATCTCTTTGCGCAAAGGGTGGCGCTGGGTATAAAAGTAAAACTGGTAAGCGCCGATAATCATCACGCCGCTCAATATCAGATTGACGAAATAGTCTTGAAAGTTCATGTGTGTGTTCCTAGAGGGGCTGTCAACATTCAATAGTTTTCGTGTCTTTTTATCCTCAAAGCGGAAGATTCAAGGTGTCCAACCTTGTTGCGGCTTCCGCCTTGAATCTTCCGCTTTGTGAACAAAAATCCACTGGGAAAATTAAATGTTGACAGCCCCTAAAAAGATGGATTTTATTGAAATTGGAAGGTTGTTTTAAAGAACATCATCATACATATCTTTTGAAATATGTGAAATCAATCTGATTTGATTTGGATAAATATGCAGTCAGTTAAATAGAAAATGTCTGATTTTTACTTTTCATCCAATATAAAAAGGTCGTCTGAAAACCAAACCGGCAGGCAGATTGGGTTTTCAGACGACCTTTTACGTTACGCCCAATCAGGCGTGATATTGGCGCGACAGTTCGTGTACGGTATCGACTAAGATTTTGGCGTGTTCGGGGTCGGCGTGTTGATTGATGCCGTGTCCGAGGTTGAAGACATGGCCGCTGCCGTTTCCGTAGTCGGCAAGGATGCGCGCGACTTCGGTGCGGATGGATTCGGGCGTACCAAAGAGGGCAAACGGGTCGAAGTTGCCTTGCAGGGCGACTTGGTTGCTGACGCGGCGGCGTGCTTCGCCGATGTTGCACGTCCAGTCCAAGCCCAATGCGTCTGCGCCGATTTTCGCCATGCTTTCCAGCCACAGTCCGCCGCCTTTGGCAAACACGATAACGGGAACGCGCCTGCCTTCGCTTTCGCGTTTCAAACCGGCAACGATTTGGCGGATATATTTGAGGCTGAACTCTTTAAATGCCGCATCGCTCAGGACGCCGCCCCAAGTGTCGAAAATCTGCACGGCCTGCGCGCCCGCGTCGATTTGGGCGTTGAGGTAGGCGGTAACGGCTTGGGCGTTGGTGTCGAGGATTTTGTGCAGCAAATCGGGGCGTGAGTACATCATGGTTTTGATGGTGCGGAATTCTTTGCTGCTGCCGCCTTCGACCATGTAGCAGGCGAGTGTGAACGGGCTGCCGGAGAAGCCGATGAGCGGTACGCGGCCGTCCAGCGCTTTGCGGATGGAGCCGACGGCGTCGAAGACGTATTGCAGCTTTTCCATATTGGGAACTTGCAGCTTGGCAATGTCGGCTTCGTGTTGCAAGGCGCGTTCGAATTTCGGGCCTTCGCCTTCGGCAAAATACAGTCCCAAGCCCATTGCGTCAGGGACGGTCAGGATGTCGGAGAACAGAATCGCCGCGTCCAAATCGAAGCGGTCTAAGGGCTGGATGGTCACTTCGGTCGCCAATTCGGTGTTTTTACACAAATCGAGGAAGCTGCCCGCTTTCGCGCGCGTGGCTTTGTATTCGGGCAGATAACGCCCCGCCTGACGCATCATCCAAATCGGTGTGTATTCGACGGGCTGTTTGAGCAGGGCACGGAGAAAGGTGTCGTTTTTCAAAGAGGTCATGTGGGGCTTTCGGTTTGTTTGTAAAACGGGGAAGGAAAACGGTTTTCAGACGACCTTTGCGGCAGTTTCCGCAATGAAAGGTCGTCTGAAAAAGGTGAGACGAACATATTTATCTAGGGGCAATCATCAGTAGGTGATTAAACAGCAGCAGCCTTTTACGAGGTCTGTATAGCGCGTTTATCTTCGATATGGATAACTTTGAGTTCTTCAGCATCGCAATCGCGATTAGAACGCCCTTCGATACCGATTTTGAAATCTTCATCCAATCCTTCTTCTTTTAGGACCAGGGTAAAAATTTCGGGATGATGGCATGAAACGGCATATCCATCGCCACTGTCTAAAGTGATAATGCCAAAGTCTGCAGATGGTGATCCTGTTTGAACTCTGCCCCATTTGCTTAATATCTCTTTAGCTTGTTTCGCCAGATCTTTTTCCGGCTCAAGTAAAATGACGCAAGTTCCATTTTCAAAGAGCACCCAAGATTTTTCATCTCCCTTAATGCTCTTTTTCCAAACATCAATCAACCTTTGATTATAAGCAGGCGTTCCAATTTCAAATATTTCTTTCTTTGACTTAAAGGAATCTGAAAGTCCCATCAAATTCTCCTAGATAAGGGTGTTTTCCTAAACTCAGCTATGCTGCTCCAACGCTGCATGGCGCTCTTCTTCGGAGACGGCTTCCAAAACCAACTTCCGCTGTTCCTGAGCTTTTTGCGATTGTCCGGTTTCGTCGAGTACGCGCGCGAGCATGAGGCGGGCGGCGATGCTCGGTTGCAGGGCGATGCTGGCTTCGAGGTAACTTTGCGCCTTGCCCCACAGGCTGCGGCCGTAGGCAAGCTGTCCGAGGTACATCAAGAGCGGTGCGTCGTCAGGTTTGTCTTTCAGCCAAGAATCGGCAAGGTCGATGGCTTTTTGCTGACCGCGTTCGTTGAAGAAGCGGACGCTTTCGACAAAGGCTTCCAAAAGTTCGGGACGGCGGTTTTGCGGATAGTAGTGGCGTACCCATTTGACGGCTTCGGTGTAGAGTCCGAGACGCTCGTATTTTTCGGCAATGGCAACGCACAATTCGTCCGCCTTGAGTGCTTCGGGAATGCGCTTCAGACAGGTTTTCAGACTGGCTGCGTCTGATGCTTCCGCCAACAGGCGGCGGTATGCCCAGCTTTGGTATTGTTCCGCTTCAAAATCGTTAATCGCGCCGGCTTTCATCAGTTTTTCGGATTTCGCCAACACATCTTCCGCATCGCCGTGGTCAAAGGCATAACGCAGTTGCAGGCGGGCGAGGCGGGACAGGTTGGGGTGGATGCGCGCGGCGGCGTTCAGATTTTCCAGGGCGGTCGGATAATCGCGGCGGCCGAGTGCGGATTCTGCCAACAACAGATAGCGGGAAAGCTGCTGTTTGTTCGGCAGTTTTTCGATGTCTTTCAGGTAGTGGTCGCGCAGTTCGAAGTTTTCCATTTGGTCGGCGGCGTGCGCGCCCAACATCAGCGCAAGATTGCGGTTGTCGCCGGCTTCTTTGTTCTCCAATACTTTGGCGGCTTCCTGCTCCGCTTTTTCAAAGCGGCCTTCAAAAAACGCCAAACCTGCGCTGTTCAAAGCCACGGCTGCCTGACGGCCTTTGCGCGCCGTACCGAAACGCTGCATACGGGCGGGGATGTTCATCAGGCCGACGATGAATTTGATCAGGAAATACAGGGTAACGACAAACAGGACCAGCCCTAAGATAAAGGCGTGCAGGTTGACCCGCATCATGACCTGTCCGACGACGATATAGACATTACCCGTGTAAATACCGGAAGTTAGGACGATGCCGACTGCGGCGGCGAATAAAACGACAATCCAGACGACGGCTTTCATGCACGGCCTCCTTTGGTCTCAGCATCGGCGGCAGGGCGGCTTTGTTTTTCAGGGGCCGCTTTCTTTTCCGGCTCGGAAATGTTTTGCGGTTTGGCCTCAGAAGGCAGCGCCGGAGCTTCTAAAGGCTTCGCGTCTGTTTGGGCGGAAGGGGCGGATTTCTGCGCAGGAGCGGGTCTTGCTTTGGCAGGATGGGCAGCCCTCGGAGCCGGTGCGGTTTTCGGTGCGGAAGCAGTTTCATTCACCTGCGAGGCGGCTTGAGGAGCGGCAGCTTCGGACGCGGCGGAGGGCAGGGGCGCAGACGCGGCGGTCGTTACGGGTTCGGGCAGCGCGACCGGAGTACGCGTACCGTCTTGATAGGCGCGGATTGCGCTGAGGCTGGCTTTCAGGCTGTCGTCTGAAATCATGCGCACATCCAGCGCTTTCAATTCGGACAACTCTTTCAGCCATGCCTGTGTTGCGGGCGATTTGCCGTCAAAGTATTGCTTGACTGCCGCTTCGACGTAGTTCAAATCGCTTTGATAAACCTCGCCGTTGTGCTGCATCAGTGCGGTACGCGCATCCAAAAGGCGCAGGCGCAGGTTTTCGCGGACGAAATACGCCTGTTCGGGCGACAGCAGCATCGCGTCTTTATTGTCGAGTCGGCGGACTTCCACCAGCCCTTTCAGTGCAACCAAAGATTTATCCCAAGTATTTTGCCACCAAGAGCCTGAAGATGCGCCGTTGCTTTGCGCCTGTTCGCCCGGCTGCAATACGCCGTCCAACACCAGCGGCAGGCCAGAAACGGCGGTTTCCAAGCGGTCGAGGCGCAGCGCCGTGCCGGAAATATCGACATACGGACGGTTTTTCAATGCCGCCAAATCATGGCTGACGGCTTGTTTGATGGGCAACAGCTCGGGCTGGTCGAAACGGCTCAGGCGGCCGTCGATGTGTTCCAACACCGCCGCCGCGCCTTGTACGTTGCCCGACAGCAGCAGTTGCTGCGAGGCGAGGTTCAACATGGTTTCCGCTTCGTCAACCAGCCAGTTGACGCGCCCTTTGGTCAGCTCCTGATACGCTTTTTGCGTCAACAGGATTTGTTCGCTGTTTGCCATTTGGGCTTTGCCCAAGCGCTCCAATTCGGCTTGGATGGCGGTTTGGCGGTTTAGATAGTCTTTCAGGAGTAAAGCGTTTTCAGATTCGCCCAAGGCGGCTTTATCGAGCTTTTGGTTAAACGAAAGCTCTTGGTTTTTCAAGACGTTTTGTCCTTGCACAAACAAAAAGCCGCTTGCGCCCAAACCCAGCAGCGCCAGCACCAGCGCGCCTACCGCCAGCCCTCTGCCGCCGGATTGTTTGATGATGACGGGGGCGGGTTGGTTTTGAGGAAGATTTTTAGATTCAGACATGTGTGTTCCTGCGTATTCGGAGGTTTTAGGCTGCTTGGCCTTTTTCGGAGCCGCTGTTTCAGACGACCCCGCGTTGCCCTGACTGTCGACGATAATCGGCCGACCGGCTTCGTTTGCTTCGGATGGATTGTCTTCAGACCGGCTCATCGGTTTGCTCCTTAGGAAATGATGAAAGTGCCGCTTTCAGAGAAGCGACGACCCGTATGTGGCGCGCACCCGCCTCGCGAAGCGCGTCGGCTATGCGCGGATGATGGGTGAAGTATAACAAGGATTCGAAGAATCGGGAAAATTGCGGCGGAACCTGCGCAAACAGCCCGCGTACCAGTTCGCCCGAAGCGATAAAGGCGGCATCAATGGATTCGGCATCAAAATCCTGCCAATTCAATTCATTAGGTCGTCTGAAATACACCTCCGCGATTTCGACCGCAAAGCCTTTTTTCTTTAACGACTCCGCCAAAAAATCGCGCCCGCCGCGTCCGCGCACGATTAACACGCGTGCATTTGGCGGCAGCGTATCCCAAACCGGCAGCCGCAACACCGCCTCGCTGTCGTTGCCTTCTTGCGGCACAGAAACATTTTTTGCGCCGCAGCGTTCCAAAGCACGACCGCTTGCCTGACCGACCGCAATCTGAACCTTCAGGTCGTCTGAAAAATCCACATACGGCACGGCGGTTTCAACCGCCGTCGGACTGACCCAAAACACTGCGTCCGCACGGGAAAACTGTTCTTTCAAGCCGCGCAACGCCGTTTCATCCGGCTCGATTTCAACCGGACTCAACACCCACGCGCGCCACCCTACCTGCGAACAGGTGTACACATCATCTCCCGCACGCGCGGACGGACGGACAATCAGCATGACAGGCATTTCAGACGACCTCTTAAATAGGATGGGTAATGGGTTGATGACGTTTAAATCGGTTTGAAAAAGCATATCCAATAGATATAATTCTTTTTGTATTTTTACGGCTGATGCCTGCCAAGTCAATACTGAGTATGGTTTCAATAATGTATTGGACTGTAGGTCAGGCAGAATTCGATTTTAGGAAAACATAATATGAACAAAATAGCGACAATACTTTTCGCTGCGTTACTGGTGCCGTCTGTCTCTTTTGCAAGCGGAGACGATGCCGCCAAGATCCGTTTGGTTAAGAAGATTTATCAAGAAGCAAGCCGCGATGATGAACCGGGCGTGAAGATTTTGAACCGATATGCCGATGATTCTTTGAAAAAAGCCATCCGTACTGCCTTTCGGTCGGCGGATTTGTGCATAGAGGCCGATCCGATATGGAACAGTCAGGATCCTGAAACTGAAGTCAAGGTCAGCGTGTCTGCCTTGCCCAACGGCAAAATTCGTGCCGGCTTCAAACAATGGGGGCATCCGACCAAAGTAGATTATTCGGTCAGCTGCTCCGGAAATGTCTGCAAAGTGACGGATGTCGATCATCTCAAACGGACTTGGCTGCAATGCCGTTAGTTTTTTAGATTCATTAAAAGGTCGTCTGAAAATATTTTTCAGACGACCTTTTTTATACTGGGAGCTATCGAGATTCAATAGTTTCCGTTGCGTTGGAAATCCTCGCAAGGCGTCCAACCTTGTTGCAGTTTCCGCCTTGAATCTTCCGCTTTATGAATAAAATCCACTTGGAAAATTAGATGTCGAGAGCCACTGGTTACCAAATGCCAAACCATTGTCCGCCTGATTCTTGACGGCGTTCGTTGTGCCCGCCGTTTTGCCTTTCGCGCTCTTCGCGGCGGAAGTCCCACGGAGCTTGGGGATTTTCACCGCCCCACAAGCCTTTGCGTTTTTGTTTCGCCTGTTTTTGGGCGGCAGCGTAGTCGGTGTAGGCGGTTTTGCTTTGTTGCTTTTTGGCGTAGCTGTCGTAATGCCATGCCGCTCCGTCGCGAAGTTGCATGAGGTTTAAATCGGTCGTCCCGACGGAAACTTGCGCGACTTCGCGTTGGTAGCGGTCTGTTTCAAATACGCGTACCTTCACCTTTTTGCCGTCGGCGGCATCAATCAAGTTGTCCCGCGAACGTGTGCCGTATGCCTGATTGATTTCGGGCGCATCGATATACGCCATGCGGATTTTGTGTTTCGCGCCGTCTTCGTCGATAACGTGGAGGGTGTCGCCGTCGTGGATTTTGGAGATTTTGCCGCGATAGGTATGGGGAGTGGTGGAATTGCGTTTTTGAGTGTGCGGGCGGCTTTGGTGTGCAGTATTTTCAGACGACCCTGATTTGACGGTTTCCGATAATAATGCGCCGAAGGCTTCCATACCGAGATGGCTGCTGCCTGTGAGCGCAGAAGCGAATTGCACGCCGGAGCGGATGATTTCGGTATCGCGCGAGCTGTAACCCAATGCGCCCAAGATGGACAAAACCACGGGAAGCCATTTTAAGATTGTTTTGGTTTTCATAAGGTTGACGGTGGTTTGTTTGAGGTCGTCTGAAACTTTTCAGACGACCTTTGACCTTTGGGGGATGGTTGTATTAACCGAACAGCCTGTTTACATCAGAGGCTTTTTTGCGGTAAGGCAGGCGGATGTCGACGCGGAAAATGCCGTCGAGTTGGCGGCTTTGGATTTTGGCATCGTTGTCGTACATCAGTGTCAGGCGTTCTTTGAGGTTGTGCAATGCCATCGAGTTGCCTTTGTGCGGTTTGGCGTTTTCGCTGCTTTCGGGCGGGGTGTACGGGTTTTCGATGCGGATGTAGATGGATGATTTGTTGAGCTTGGTAAACACGGTAATCATACCGGGGCGGTGGGTCGATTCGACGCCGTGGAAGACCGCGTTTTCCAAAAGGGGTTGGAGCAGGAGGTGCGGCGTCTCCGCGTCATCGGGCGCTTGGTGCTGCCACATCACCTGCACGCGCATATGGCCCATGCGGATTTGTTCGATGGCGATGTATTCCTGCGCCCATTCGATTTCCTGACCTAAAGTGCTGCTTTGGCTGCCGTCGCGCAGTTGGGCGCGGAACAGGTTGGCGAGGTTTTCCAACAGGGTTTCCGCGTCATACGGGCGCAGGCGGATCAGGCTGATGGCGGCATTGAGGCTGTTGAACAGGAAATGCGGGCGGATGCGGGCAGTCAGCGCGCTGAGGCGGGCTTCGGAAATCGAAGGTGCAAGGCCGTTCCGGCGCGAAGCTTCGTAATACATCAGCCCGAGCAGGAAAAGGTTGAACAGGAAGAAATGTTGCGAGAGCGTTCTACCGTGTGTTTTCAGAATGAAAAAATCGACGATTGCAAATATCGATAAGTTCAAAAAATAGGTAATAATGACGCCGTAGGGCGATGTTTTGATGGCAGGGGTGAAGATATTGACGAAATAGGCTTTAACCAAAATCCCCAGTAATACGGGAAACACCCATTGGGAATGATGGTAAATCTCTGCGGAATAGGAGAGCGAAGAATCGCTGATCAAGGGTAAAAAGAACAGACTGCCCAAGACAATAATCAAAAGGCGCACGACTGTTGCCGAATTGCGCAGGTCCGGGACGGCGAATGTATTGTTGATTTGACGTATAATAGACATAAAATTTCCAACCGTTTTCTTTTAATGCGTTTATACGAGCCTTATTGGCTCTGTTATTTTATCTGAAGGACGAAACCATGAGTAAGGACAAAACCTGGTCGGGCCGTTTTAACGAGCCTGTTTCCGAGCTGGTGAAGAAATACACCGGTTCGATCGATTTCGACAAACGGCTTGCCGAGTGGGACATTCAGGGTTCGCTGGCTCACGCGCAAATGCTTGTTCAATCAGGTGTTTTGAGTGAAGAAGATTTGGCGGTGATTCGTCAGGGAATGGCGGAGATTATAGCAGAAATCAAGGACGGTACTATTTCTTGGTCGCTGGATTTGGAAGACGTCCACATGAACATCGAACGCCGCCTGACCGAAAAAATCGGCGATGCCGGCAAACGCCTGCATACCGGCCGCAGCCGTAACGACCAAGTTGCCACCGACATCCGCCTGTGGCTGCGCGACCAGATTACCGTCATTCAAGACCTGATTCGAAGCCTTCAGACGGCCTTGGTCGATTTGGCGGAACAAAACGCTGAAACCGTCATGCCCGGTTTCACCCATCTGCAAGTCGCCCAGCCTGTCAGCTTCGGACACCATATGCTCGCCTACGTCGAAATGCTCGGACGCGATTTCGAGCGCATGACCGACTGTCGCAAACGCGTCAACCGTATGCCGCTCGGCGCAGCCGCCCTTGCCGGTACGACCTATCCGATTCAGCGCGAAATCACCGCCGAATTGCTGGGTTTCGAACAAATCTGCCAAAACTCGCTCGATGCCGTATCCGACCGCGATTTTGCCGTCGAGTTCACCGCCGCCGCCTCGCTGATCATGGTTCACCTGAGCCGCCTGTCCGAAGAATTGATTTTGTGGATGAGTCCGCGTTTCGGCTTTATCGACATCGCCGACCGTTTCTGCACAGGTTCGTCCATCATGCCGCAGAAGAAAAATCCTGATGTGCCCGAACTCGTGCGCGGTAAATCCGGCCGTGTCATCGGACACCTTATCGGCTTGATTACCCTGATGAAATCGCAGCCCTTGGCGTACAACAAAGACAATCAGGAAGACAAAGAACCTCTGTTTGACACCGCCGATACGCTCATCGACACCCTGCGGATTTACGCTGACATGATGCGCGGCGTGACCGTCAAACCCGACAATATGCGCGCCGCCGTGATGCAGGGCTTCGCTACCGCCACCGATTTGGCGGATTACTTGGTGAAAAAAGGCATGCCTTTCCGCGACAGCCACGAAGTCGTCGCCCAAGCCGTGCGCCACGCCGACCAAGCAGGCGTCGATTTGAGCGAACTGTCGATCGAAGTCCTGCAAGGTTTCAGCAACCTGATTTCAGACGACGTGTACGGCGTACTGACACCCGAAGGCAGCCTGAACGCGCGTAACCACTTGGGCGGAACCGCGCCGGAACAAGTGCGCTTTCAAGTGAAACGCTGGCGGCAGTTGCTGGCTTGACTCAAGTGATGAAAGAGGCCGTCTGAAAAAAGAAGTTTTCAGACGGCCTTTGCGACATAAGGAAACCGTAAAACATGAACCCAGCCCGCCCCTTCCTAAACCACACTCCGCAAATCCACGAATCCTGCCTCATCGACGAAACCTCCGTCATCATCGGCGAAGTATCGCTTGCCGAAGACGTATCCGTTTGGCCGTATGCCGTGTTGCGCGGCGACGTAAACAGCATCAGCATCGGCGCGCGCAGCAATGTACAGGACGGCAGTGTCTTGCACGTTTCGCACAAAAACGCGGAAAAGCCTGAAGGTTCGCCCCTTATCATCGGCGAAGACGTAACCGTCGGGCACAAAGTCATGCTGCACGGCTGCCGCATCGGCGATCGTGTGTTGATCGGGACGGGTACAATTATTCTGGACGATACCGTCATTGAAGACGACGTGATGATAGGCGCAGGCAGCTTGGTGCCGCCGCGCAAACGTTTGGAAAGCGGCTATCTTTATGTCGGCTCGCCCGTCAAACAAGTCCGCCCGCTGACCGACAAAGAAAAAGAGTTTTTGAAATATTCGTCCGCGCATTATGTGCGGCTGGCAGGACAGCACAAGCAATCAAAATAAGCCCTCTGCACTACCTTATCGCTATAATTGGTAGGGCTTTGCTGCCTGCTCCTGATTTTCAGACGACCCGTCCCGATACCGACCATGAACCCCGAAACCCTGCAAGATTTCCTACATGCCCACATCCCTGCGACCGCCCTGCTCGACCTGAGCGTGTTGGAAACCACAGCGGAACAAACCGTACTTTTCGCACCCCACGCCCCCAACCGCAATCATAAAAATACCGCCTTCGGCGGCAGTATCGCGTTGGCGGCAACCGTCGGCGGCTGGGCAACTGTCTATCTCCATTGCCCCGAATCGGATGGCAATATCGTCATTCAAGAAGGCACTACCCGCTACCTGCGCCCTGCACGAGGCGATCTGACCATCATCACACGCAGTCCGCCGGCTGAAGAGTGGCAAAAACTCAAAACCATGTTCGAGCGCCATAAAAAAGGAAAAATCACCCTGCAAACCGAAATCTATTCGGAAAACGAATTGGCTGCCGTCTTTGACGGACGGTTTGTCGTATTGGGATAAGGTATCGGCTGCTTCATAGACAAAGGTCGTCTGAAATTTTCAGACGACCTTT
>CAJZEA010000031.1:0-11499 GCA_915066515.1 uncultured Neisseria sp.
AGACAGTACAGATAGTACGACAAGGCGAGGCAACGCCGTACTGGTTTAAAGTTAAGCCACTATAAGTGGACAGTCGAATATCAAATAGGCTAGGGTAATTTTGTTGGGCAGACGATGGAAGATGGTGGAAGTCATCGATAAAATCGGTATCACAAGAAAGCCAGTGCAAAAGCGGACAGATAGTCATGGATGGGTTTAAAATCAACGCGAAAATCAAGATGGCAACTTCTTGAAAATATTTAAAGATATGGCTTTCATCATATCATTCTCCGTTTTTCTGACAAATCATACTTCTATCGATACATCGCCTTTCCAATAATGAATTACGACATCACCTTTTTCACTCTGTTTCTACTCGGCTTTTTCGGCGGTACGCATTGTGTCGGAATGTGCGGCGGGTTGAGTAGTGCGTTTGCGTTGCAGCTTCCGCCGCATCTTAATCGGCTGGGACTGATTGTCCTATTGAATTTGGGACGCATCAGCAGCTATGTATTGATAGGTTTGATTGTCGGGCTGGTCGGACAAATCGGTATTTCTTTGGATGATACGCGCTGGCTGCAAAACGGTCTGTATGTTGCGGCGAATGTGTTGCTGTTGCTGTTGGGGCTGTATCTGGCGGGGCTTTCTACGGCGGCTACGCAAATTGAGCGCATAGGCAGACCGATATGGAAACGTTTGAATCCGATTTTGAACCGACTGCTGCCGATTAAATCCGTTCCGGCTTGTTTCGGCGTAGGCATGTTGTGGGGCTGGCTGCCTTGCGGTTTAGTATACAGCGCCTCATTGTATGCTTTGGGCAGCGGCAATGCGGTGCAGGGCGGGCTGTATATGTTGGCTTTTGCGCTGGGAACGTTGCCGAATTTGTTGGCAATGGGGATTTTTGCAGCGCAATTGAAAACACTTTTACAACGCAGAGCCATCCGTTTGTGCGCCGGACTATTGGTCGCAGGCTGGGCGGTTTTTCGTTTGGCAGTCATGCTCTGAATCAAACAATGAAACGCCTTTCAAAAGGGTAGGGTTCATACATTAAAGATCGTCTGAAAATCCGTTTTCAGACGACCTTATTCATTGGCATTATTCCATTGCAGCTTCAGCTCAAGCCGCCGACAGCCATCCGCGTATGCGTTTTTCCATCGCGTCGGCACTCAAACCCAAATCGTCCAAAAGTTTTTTCGGATCGCCGTGTTCGGTTACAGTATCGGCAACGCCCAAAAGCAAAACGGGTTTGCAGATGCCGTGTTTCGCCAACACTTCCAGCACCGCACTGCCTGCGCCGCCTTGTTCGGCGTTTTCTTCGGCGGTAACGATGTAGTCGTGGCTTTGGGCGAGGCGGACGATGAGTGCCTCGTCTATCGGTTTGACGAAGCGCATATCGGCGACGGTGGCGTTCAGTTTTTCGGCAACCGCCAATGCGGGGGCGACCATGCTGCCGAAGGCAATGAATGCGGTTTTCTCGCCTTGGCGGCGGATGACGCCTTTACCGATGGCTACAGTTTCGAGGCCGTCTGAAACGGGCGTGCCTGTTCCCGTACCGCGCGGATAGCGGACGGCGGCGGGGGCGTCTGCCTGATAGCAGGTCGAAAGCAGTAGGCGGCATTCGTTTTCATCGCTCGGCGCGGCGACAATCATGTTCGGCACGCAGCGCAAGAAGCTCAAATCGTACAAACCAGCATGGGTCGGGCCGTCTGCGCCGACGATGCCCGCACGGTCGACGGCAAACAAAACGGGCAGGTTTTGCAGGGCGATGTCGTGCACCAGTTGGTCGTAGGCGCGCTGGAGGAAGGTGGAATAAATGGCGACGACGGGCTTCATGCCTTCGCAAGCCAAACCGCCGGCAAAGGTAACGGCGTGCTGCTCGGCGATGCCGACATCGAAATAGCGGTCGGGGAATTGTTGTTCGAATTCAACCAGTCCGCTGCCCTCGCGCATGGCGGGGGTAATCGCCGCCAATCGGGAATCTGCCGCCGCCTGGTCGCACAGCCATTTGCCGAACACTTGCGTATAGGTCGGTTTGGCGGCGGGTTTGTTTTCTTTTTCAGACGACGTTGCGGTTTTGAGGTCGTCTGAAATGTCTTTGGGCAGGTTGGCGACGGCGTGGTATTTGACGGGGTCGTTTTCGGCGAGTTTGTAGCCGTTGCCCTTTTTGGTGATGACGTGCAGCAGTTGCGGGCCTTTGCGGCCGCGCAAATCTTTCAATACGTCAACCAGATGCTCGACGTTGTGGCCGTCCACGGGGCCGGTGTAGCGGAAACCGAAGTTTTCAAACAAAGACAGCGACTGCTTGGCGTGTTCGGCTTCGCCCGCCAGCGTTTTGATTTTGTGCTCGACTTTTTGGGCAAGCTCCATCGCGCCGGGCAGCTTGTCCAAAACCTTGCTCGATTGCGCCTTGATGGTGCTCAACACGCCGCGCATATCGCGCACGACGTTGCTGGCGAGGTATTTCGGCAGCGCGCCGACGTTGGGGGAAATCGACATTTCGTTGTCGTTGAGGATGACCAGCAGGTTCACGTCCATATCGCCCGCGCAGTTCAAGGCTTCAAACGCCTGACCCGCCGTCATCGCGCCGTCGCCGATAATGGCGACGCTGCGACGGTCGCTGCCCAAGAGCTTGTCTGCCGCCGCCATGCCCAAAGCCGCGCCGATGGAGGTGGAGGAATGCCCTACGCCGAAAGCGTCGTATTCGGATTCGCTGCGCTTGGGGAAACCCGCCAAACCGCCGTAGCGGCGCATGGTGTGCATCTGGTCTTTGCGGCCGGTGAGGATTTTGTGCGGATAGCTTTGATGGCCGACGTCCCAAACCAAATGGTCTTCGGGCGTGTCGTACACATAGTGCAGGGCGATGGTCAGCTCGACCGCACCCAGATTGCTGGCGAAATGCCCGCCGGTTTTGCCTATCGAATCCAACAGGAATGCCCGCAATTCGGCGGCAACCTGCGGTAGCTGTTTTTTATCCAGCCTGCGCAAATCTTGCGGCAGATTGATGGTGTCTAATAACGGAGTGTGGCTCATGGTGTGTCTTTGCGGGCTTATTGTGTCTATCGGGCAATTATAGCAAGAGTTTAGAAAGACGTGGGTTTCCTGCCGGAGGGCGGGTATCGCCGTTAAAAGGTTGCCTGCCGATGGACGCGGCGTTTGGGAATGTGTGTAAGGGTCGTCTGAACATGAAATTACACGCCCCGTATGCTACAATCAACAGATAATCCCATCGGTACCGACATCATGAAACCCCATAAAAAAGGCAATATTTTCATCATCTCCGCCGCTTCCGGCACGGGCAAGACCACGCTGGTTTCTCGTCTTTTGAAAAACAACGCCGATTTGCGCGTCTCCGTATCGCACACCACCCGCCAGCCGCGCGAAGGCGAGCAGCATGGTGTGCATTATCATTTTGTTCCCAAAGAGGAATTTGAGTCTTTAATCAAACAAAAAGCCTTCCTCGAACACGCAAACGTTTTCGGCAATTATTACGGAACCAGCATCGCGGGGGTCAATTCCCTTAGCGAAGAGGGTTACGATGTGATTTTGGAAATTGACGTGCAAGGTGCGGCGCAGGTGCGCAAATCTCTGCCCGAAGCGAGCAGCATCTTCATCCTGCCGCCTTCGTTCGAAGTCCTTGCCGAACGCCTTATCGGGCGCGGCACCGACAGCGAGGAAGTCATCCAAACCCGCCTCTCCAAAGCGCGTCACGAAATCGAACAATCCGTCCTGTTTGACTATATTGTCGTCAACGATGATTTGGATAGGGCGGAAGCCGATTTGCTCCACATCATCAAAGCAGGTCGTCTGAAAAAATCTTCCCAGCAAGGATTTATCTCAAACCTGTTGGAAAATTCCTGAAAAACAGCGAAAATACGCATTTACATTCCATCACAAATTAATAGAAAGAAAGCAAACAAATGGCCCGTATCACCACTGAAGACTGCACAGGCAAAATCCCCAATCATTTCGACCTGACCCTCGTCGCCGCCCGCCGCGCGCGCCAGCTTGAGAACGGCAACGCCCCTATGGTTGACGACATCCGCAACAACAAACCGACCGTTACCGCCCTGCGCGAAATCGCCGCCGGTCAAATCGGTACCGAACTGCTGACCCGCAACAAATAATACCGGCAGGCAAAATCTGCCCAACCGCCGCGCGGATTGTATCGGCGCGACATCCGACCGATACAGTCTGACGGCTCAAAACAAAACACACACCGAAGGCCGTCTGAAATGCCCGCCCCCCAGCCCACTGCCCCCTACGACGCGCTGACTGCCGAAGCCCGCGAACTTTTGTTCCGTACCGCCTCCTATCTCAGCCCATCCGAACAGGCCGAGCTTGAAAAAGCCGTCGCCTACGCCTTTCACGCCCATGACGGACAAACCCGTAAAAGCGGCGAACCCTACATTACCCACCCCCTTGCCGTCGCCACGCAACTTGCATTGTGGCACATGGACATACAAGGCTTGTGCGCGGGCGTGATGCACGACGTACTCGAAGACACGGGCGTATCCAAAATCGAAATGGCGGCGGAATTCGGCGAAACCATCTCCGAGATGGTGGACGGACTTTCCAAACTCGAAAAACTCAAATTTGAAGATCATGCCGAGCATCAGGCGGAAAGTTTCCGCAAGCTCATCCTCGCCATGACCAAAGACGTGCGCGTGATCGTCGTCAAACTCGCCGACCGCCTGCACAATATGCGCACGCTCGGCTCCATGCGTCCCGACAAACGCCGCCGCATCGCCAAAGAAACCCTCGAAATCTACGCCCAAATCGCCAACCGCATCGGCTTGAACAACGCCTACCAAGAGCTTCAGGATTTATCGTTTCAAAACCTTCACCCGAACCGCTACGAAACCCTTAAAAAAGCGATGGACAACAGCCGCAAAAACCGCCGCGACGTCGTAGGCAAAGTTTTGCGCGCCTTCAGTCAGCGTTTAGTCGGTGCGAACATCGAAGCCAAAATCAAAGGCAGGGAAAAAAACCTGTACAGCATCCATCAAAAAATGTTGGCGAAAAAATTGCGCTTTGCCGAAGTCATGGATATTTACGGCTTCCGCGTCATCGTCAACAGCATTCCCGCGTGTTACGCCGCACTCGGCGCGCTGCACAATCTCTATCAGCCCAAACCCGGACGCTTCAAAGACTATATCGCCATCCCGAAAAGCAACGGCTACCAAAGCCTGCACACGACCCTGGTCGGCCCTTACGGCTTACCCATTGAAGTCCAAATCCGCACGCGCGAAATGGATGCCGTAGCCGAAGGCGGCATCGCAGGACACTGGATATACAAATCCGGCGAAAATACCGTCGATCAAGCCGTCCTCCATACCAACCAATGGCTCAAAAACATCCTTGATTTGCAAGCCAGCAGCGCGAACGCCATCGAATTCCTTGAACACGTCAAAGTCGACCTGTTCCCCAACGAAGTCTATATCCTGACGCCCAAAGGCAAAATCCTCACCCTGCCTAAAGGATCGACGCCCATAGACTTCGCCTACGCCGTTCACACCGACATCGGCCACAAAACCGTCGCCGCGCGCATCAACAATACCATGATGCCCCTGCGTACCAAACTCAAAACCGGCGACTCCGTTGAAATCATCACATCCGAACACGCCAAGCCCAATCCGGCATGGCTGAATTTCACCGTTTCCAGCCGCGCGCGCAGCGCCATCCGCCAATACGTCAAAAACCTCAACCGCCACGACGCCATCGTCCTCGGCGAAAACCTCCTGCAAAAAGCCCTGTCCAGCCTGTTGCCTAAAGACGTATTGCTTTCAGACGACCTCAAAGAAAAATACCTCGCCGACCTCAACGACAAACAAACCTCGTTTGAGGAAGTCCTCTACAACGTCGGTATGGGGCATACCCTGCCCGTGTACGTCGCCATGCACATCGCCGAACTGGCAGGGCAGCACTTCGGCAGCGAAGTCAAACTCAGCCCCATCAAAGTCAACGACCAAGAAACCGGCCGCATCCATTTTGCCGAATGTTGCCACCCCGTCCCGGGCGATTCCGTCCGCGCCCTTTTAGTCAAAGACAAAGGCATGATTATCCACCGCGATACCTGTCCGACCCTGCTCAAATCCGACCCCGAACAGCAGCTTGATGCGAACTGGGAAGGCATAGGCAGCCATACCTACCGCACCGGACTCAGCATCCAGTCCGAAGACGCCCACGGCCTGCTCGCCCTCATGGCGCAAGCCATCTCTAACTCCGGCGCGGATATCGAGTCCGTCGAAACCCCCAATAAAGCGCTGGCAGGTACGGAAGGCTTTGTCGAATTCAAGTTCATCATCAAAGTGAAGGACTTGGCACAAATCAACCAAATTATTCACAACCTGCACGCCATTCCCCAAGTGCGCAAAGTGGTCAGAAGCTAGTGGAAAAAGGGCGGTAAAGCCGATGTCGTTGTGCCGCCAGATAGGGTTTAAGTCTTCTTAAAATCCAGGAGATACTTTCGCAAAATCAACAAGACGTGCGAAATACCACAGACGCGCGAAATACCACAAAGGTCGTCTGAAAACCGATATTCAAGGTTTTCAGACGACCTTCAAACTTGACAGGAACGACGCAATCAAAGATAATCCCGCAATTCATTTGCAGCCGCATCGACGGCATACCCGGCTCTAAGCCGACTTGTTAGGAGGTGATGTTTACATCACGGCGCGTATCCCGCCGGTCGCAAGACACCCGAGATACAAATAACCATTTTTTGACAAACCGCCCCTTTTACCTTTCTCCCTTTCGGCGGTTTGAAACCAGAATTCAATTTAAAGGAAATAAAATGCCTGCAATCCGCGTTAAAGAGAACGAACCCTTCGAAGTAGCCATGCGCCGTTTCAAACGTGCCGTAGAAAAAACCGGTCTGCTGACTGAGCTGCGCGCCCGTGAAGCTTACGAAAAACCGACTACCGAGCGCAAACGCAAAAAAGCCGCAGCCGTAAAACGCCTGCAAAAACGCCTGCGCAGCCAACAACTGCCTCCTAAAATGTACTAAACATCAATTGCAGGTCTGCCCTGTGATGCCGAAACACACCGCAAGGCTTGACCTGCGGTGTGTTTTGTTTTTCAGACGACCTGTAAGGCAAGGGGTCGTCTGAAAAATAGAGAATCCCTAAGGCAGTATGTGCAATACCATCTTCCATCTTTTCCCGAAAGTCATCCCATGAGCCTGAAAGCACAATTAACCGAAGACATGAAAACCGCGATGCGTGCCAAAGATCAAACTGCTTTAAGCACCATCCGCCTCATCAATGCCGCCATCAAACAATTTGAAGTGGACGAGCGCACCGAAGCCGATGACGGCAAAGTAATTGCCATCATCACCAAAATGGTCAAACAGCGCAAAGACAGCGCCAACATCTACGCCGAAGCAGGTCGTCAGGACTTGGCGGACAAAGAAAATGCCGAAATCGAAATCCTGCACCGCTACCTGCCGCAAATGATGTCTGCCGAAGAAATCCGCACTGCCGTGGAAACCGTGATCGCCATGACCGGGGCTTCCGGAATGGCTGACATGGGCAAAGCCATGGGCGTGTTGAAAACCCAGTTGGCGGGCAAAGCCGATATGGGTGAAGTCAACAAAATCCTCAAAGCTGCGCTGACTTCATAATTGAATACCGACCGCTTTGGACGGATTCAAAAAAAGGTCGTCTGAAACCGAGATTTCGGGTTTCAGACGACCTTTTTTAAGCTTAGGCTTACCGTTTGCCGATATTGTGAAATATCTTGCCCATATCGTTTAAGAAACGGGGTTCGCGCTGGATCAGGTAAACAATCAAGGGGATATTGCCGATGGCGACGATCAGGTAAAGCAGGGAAATGCTGTCGAACAGCATCAAGAGTACCGCGCTTAAAATGGCAGCCGATACCATGAACACGCCATTGATAATGTTGTTGGCGGCGACGGCGTGGGCGCGGAAGGATTCGCTGCTGGCGGTTTGCAGCCAAGTGTAGAGCGGGACGGAGAAGAAGCCGCCGAAGAAGCCGATCAGCGTCATGACGAGCATGACGGGATACGCCATGCCTTGCGACAGGAACCAGGTGATGCCGTTGAGTTCGGTAAAGCGTTGTCCTTGGGTCAGCCATACCAAAATCAAGCCGAATACGGTCAAACCGGTCGTGCCGACGGTTACCAAGCCCAAGAGCAGGCGTTCGTGGCTGAGTTTGGCGCACAACACCGAGCCGGCGGCGATGCCGATGGAGAATAGGGCGAGCATGAGGTTGAAGACGTTGTCGTTGCCGCCCAAATGGATTTGCGTGAAAGTCGGCAGTTGGGTGGTGTAAACCGAGCCGATAAACCAAAACCATGATATGCCGATGATGGATGTGAAGACGGAATCATATTGCGCGGTTTCGCGCAGGAGCGCGTGCGTACCTTTGACGATGTTCCATTCGATTTTCGTGTTGGGGGCTTTGGCGGGGACGTTAGGCATGAAGAAGCTGGTCAACGTGCCGCCGATGGCGACGAGCAATACTAAGATGCCGACGACGGAGGGCGGCAAGCCTGCGACGGACGTGCCTAAAATCTGACCGAACAAAATGGCGATGAATGTTCCTGATTCGATCAGGCTGTTGCCCATAATCAGCTCTTTGTCGTTGAGGTAATCGGGCAGGATGGCGTATTTCAGCGGGCCGAACAACGTCGATTGCGCGCCCATGCAAAACAGGCAGATCAAGAGCAGCGGGGCGGACTGGATATAGAATCCGAACGCCGCCACCGCCATAATGACGATTTCCAATACTTTGATCCATCGTGCCAAGACGGCTTTGTCGAATTTGGTGCTCAGTTGTCCCGACAGCGCGGAAAACAGGAAATAGGGCAGGATAAACAGCAACGCGCCCAAGTTCAGCATTTGGCTGGCGGGCAGGAAGTTGTTTTTGCCCAAACCGTAGAAGCTGATCATCACAAACAGCGCGGTTTTGAACATATTGTCGTTGAACGCGCCCAGAAACTGCGTGCCGAATAGTGGGGCGAAACGGCGGCTGGTCGGGAAATTCAGATTGTCTTTTTTGAGGCTCATTTTTCGGATTCTTGTTCTTCTTTTTCTATTTCGTTTTCAAGCAGTTTGTCGGTGGAATCGTCGTCCATCAGGATGCGGTGTGCCGGTCCTTCGAGGTCGTCAAACTGTCCGTTTTTGCCCGACCACCAGAAAAAATAGCCGATGGCAAACGCCAAAATAATGCTGATGGGCACTAAGATAAACATACTTTCCATCACATCGCTCCGGTCAAATCGGTTAAGACAAAAGTCTGTCCCGATACGGTCAGATATTCGTTGCGCAGCGAGCCGACGGGGGCGTCGTCGAAAAACAGCTCGATACGGTCTTTCACGACGCGCCAATATTGCGGAATCTCGGTTTGCCCGAAAGGCGCCAAAACCTCCGCCACCGCGCCTTCTTCACTTTGCAGCTTGACGGCGAAACGCCCGCTCTGCGGCTGCGTTTCGGATTCATCATCCGGCAGCATGATGAAAAAGCCCACATGGGCGCCTTGTTGCGTATGGATACTGAAATAGTGCATATCAAAGAATCTTAAAAGGCTGCCGCTGTTTTCAGACGACATAGTGAATACAAAAACTTTCTAAATGTAACAGTTTGACACGCCCCTGCAAAGGGCTTTACGCCCCCGCGTTCGACAGGTCGTCTGAAAACCAACCGTTTCCCTTTAAACATCAATATCTTCCTTTATCGCTTTCCGCCTGCTCCAAGTCAAACATTAAGCCAAGCAGCCGCCCCCGTTTTTTGCTAGAATAGCGCGGTTTACATTCATCAACCGATTTCAGACGACCCCGTCCAACCGGCGGCGGCAGAAACCACACGGAAAGCAATATTCATAAAGTTGCCCCATTCCGAATGTAGCAATCATTTTTCTTTCATAGATTTTACGCCACCAACCGATACGGCCTGCCGCGCAGATGCCCGGCTCGAACCTCAAGCGCATCCACTATGCCTGCGGGAGGTGTTTGGCGGTATATCCACGATAAAGAACAGATTGCCGATACTGCCCGCACAGGTCGTCTGAAACATCCAGGAGCCACAACAAATGACCCAAAAACTCATCTTAGTTTTGAACTGCGGCAGCTCATCCCTCAAAGGCGCCGTGCTGGATAACGACAGCGGCGAAGTCCTGCTCAGCTGCCTTGCCGAAAAACTCAACCTGCCCGACGCTTACATCACGTTCAAAGTAAACGGCGAAAAACACAAAGTCGACCTGTCCGCCAAGCCCGACCACACCGGCGCAGTTGAAGCCCTGATGGAAGAACTCAAAGCCCACGGCCTCGACAGCCGCATCGGCGCCATCGGCCACCGCGTCGTCAGCGGCGGCGAACTGTACAGCGAATCCATCCTCGTTGACGACGAGGTCATCGCCGGCATCGAAAAATGTATCCCGCTCGCCCCTCTGCACAACCCCGCGCACCTCTTGGGTCTGCGTGCCGCACAAAGCATTTTCAAAGGCCTGCCCAACGTCGTCGTTTTCGACACCGCCTTCCACCAAACCATGCCGGAACACGCCTACAAATACGCCATTCCGCAAGAATACTATGAAAAATACGGCCTGCGCCGCTACGGCGCACACGGTACCAGCTACCGTTTCGTTGCCGACGAAACCGCACGCTTCCTCGGCAAAGACAAAAAAGACCTGCGCATGGTGATTGCCCACTTGGGTAACGGCGCGTCCATTACCGCCGTTGCCAACGGCGAATCACGCGATACCAGCATGGGTCTGACCCCGCTGGAAGGCCTCGTGATGGGTACGCGCAGCGGCGACATCGATCCCGCAGTCTTCGGCTTCCTCGCTGAAAACGCCAACATGACCATCACCCAAATCACCGACATGCTGAACAAAAAATCCGGCCTGCTCGGCTTGTCCGGCCTGTCCAACGACTGCCGTACCATCGAAGAAGAATCCGGCAAAGGCCATCCCGGCGCAAAACTCGCCCTGGACGTCTTCATCTACCGCCTCGCCAAATACATCGGCAGCATGGCTGTGGCAGCCGGCGGTCTGGACGTGCTCGTCTTCACCGGCGGTATCGGCGAAAACTCCGACATCATCCGCGAGCGCGTACTCGGCTACTTGGGCTTCCTCGGTCTGAAAGCCGACCACGAAGCCAACCTGAAAGCCCGCTTCGGTAACGCCGGCGTGATTACGACTGCCGACAGCGCAGCCGTCGCCGTTGTTATCCCGACCAACGAAGAATTGATGATTGCACACGACACCGCCCGTCTGAGCGGTCTGTAATACAGCGCATCATCCGATAAAAAACCTGCCGAAAACGGCAGGTTTTTTGTTGGCGCGGCAAAAAGCAAGATGTGTCTGCATGACCCGCTTCGGGATTTCCTCTCTGTCGTCAAACAAAAGAAGAGGGCGCAGGTTTTTCTGCTTTATGTCCCGAACGATATTTACCCCGATTTCTTCCCTCTCAGCAAGAGCCGCGATAAGTTGCTTTTCGGTAAAAAGGTCGTCTGAAAACCATTTTCAGACGACCTTTTTCATCGCTATTGCTTCACA
>CAJZEA010000032.1:0-11423 GCA_915066515.1 uncultured Neisseria sp.
CAACGACGGCATCGATTTCTTCGTCGGTCGGCCAGATGTCTTTCAGGCGGATTTCTTTACCGTCGTCTGAAACGCCGAGTACGTCGTTTTCAATATCGAAACGGATGCTGCCCGCGATGGCGTATGCCACCACCAGCGGGGGCGAAGCGAGGAAAGCCTGTTTCGCATACGGGTGGATGCGGCCGTCGAAGTTGCGGTTGCCCGACAGTACGGCGGTGGCGTACAAATCGCGGTCTATGATTTCCTGCTGGATTTTCGGGTCGAGCGCGCCGCTCATGCCGTTGCAGGTGGTGCAGGCGAAGGCGACGATGCCGAAGCCGAGTTTTTCCATTTCAGGCAACAGGCCTGCTTCTTTCAAATAGATTTCCGCCACTTTCGAGCCGGGGGCGAACGAGGTTTTGACCCACGGTTTGCGTTTCAGCCCGAAGCGGTTGGCGTTGCGCGCCAAAAGTGCGGCGGCAACGACGTTGCGCGGGTTGGAAGTATTGGTGCAACTGGTAATCGCGGCGATGATGACCGCGCCGTCAGGCATGAGGCCGTCTGAAGGCTCTTCGTAAGGCTTCGCCAGCCCTTTCGCCGCCAAATCGACGGTGGCAAAACGCGCGTGCGGGTTGCTCGGGCCTGCCATGTTGCGCGTTACGCTGCTCAAATCAAACTTCAACACGCGCGGATAAACGGCGGTTTTCAGGTCGTCCGCCCACAGCCCTGCGGTTTTGGCGTAGGTTTCCACCAATTTCACCTGCGCGTCCTCGCGTCCGGTCAGTTTCAAATAATCAATGGTTTGCGCGTCGATGGCGAACATGGCGGCAGTCGCACCGAACTCAGGCGTCATGTTGGAAATGGTCGCGCGGTCGCCGATAGAAAGGCTTCTCGCGCCCTCGCCGAAAAATTCGACAAACGCCCCGACCACGCGTTCTTTGCGCAAGAACTCAGTCAGTGCCAACACAATATCCGTCGCGGTAATGCCCGGCTGGCGTTTGCCCGTCAGCTCTACGCCGACAATATCGGGCAGACGCATCATGGACGCGCGTCCCAGCATCACCGTTTCCGCTTCCAAACCGCCCACGCCCACGGAAATCACACCCAAAGAATCAACATGCGGCGTATGCGAGTCCGTGCCGACGCAGGTATCGGGGAACGCCACACCGTTTTTGACTTGGACGACGGGCGACATTTTTTCCAGATTGATTTGGTGCATGATGCCGTTGCCCGCAGGAATCACGTCCACATTTTCAAAAGCAGTTTTCGTCCAGTTGATAAAGTGGAAACGGTCTTCGTTGCGTCGGTCTTCGATTTCGCGGTTTTTGCGGAACGCATCGGGGTCGTAGCCGCCGCATTCCACCGCCAGTGAGTGGTCGACGATAAGCTGCGTCTGCACCACCGGATTCACTTTGGACGGATCGCCGCCCTTCTCTGCAATCGCATCGCGCAAACCCGCCAAATCCACCAGCGCGGTTTGCCCCAAAATATCATGGCACACCACCCGCGCGGGATACCACGGAAAATCGATTTCCTGCTTGCCGTCTATCAACTGACCCAGCCAGCTTTGCAGCGTCGGCAAATCGACCTTGTCCGCGCGGTTGACCAAGTTCTCCGCCAAAATGCGGCTCGTGTAAGGCAGCTTGTCGTAAGAGCTGGCTTGAATGTCCTCACACGCCGCACGCGCGTCGTAGTATTCCAAATCCGTACCGGGCAGCGGTTTGCGGTAACGTTGGTTGGCAGCCATGTTCAGTTCTCCTGTGGATCTATTTTTCTTGTGGTTTGGGGTTTCAGACGACGTTTGTTGAAGGGGTCGTCTGAAATCTTGGGAAATAAAAACTATTCAATTCGCTTCAACAATGGTCGATACAATCCATTGATAGACACAATACCGGCAATAATCAGAATAGCGCCGACAAAGAAGCGTCCTTCCGGTATTTCATTCAAAAACATCCAAGCCAGTACGGCGGCAAATAATGGCTCGGCCAATTCAGTTACCTGCACCTTCGCGGCACTCAAATAATCCAATGCTTTAGTTGTACAATAAAATCCTAAAATCGTCGGCAATAAAGACAGTGCCAAGAGTGGCGGAATCAAAGACCATTGCCAATGTATATCCTCAATACCTTCCAATGAAGGGATAAACAAAAAAATACTTCCAAAAAACATCAAGATCCGTGTCAAATAAATACCGCCGTTTAAGCCGAATTTTTTAATCAAAACGGAAAAACAACCGTAACCCGAGCCCGCCAGTGCGGCATTCAGAATCAACCCTAAATTTCCTTCTCCAGTCCAAGAAATCACCGCGATCCCCGATACTGCCAAACCCACACCGACGACTGAAGAAATATAAATACGTTCGTCTAATAGTATGCTGTCCAATATCAAGGCAGATACAGCAGCCGATGCCATTAATACAACTACTACATTCGCAGCATTACCGTATTGATAAGCGGTGGTTTCAAAGAAAAACAAAGTGTAAATTCCGAAAAAAGCACAAATTGCTACTTTTAACAGCAACGGCAAGATTGCCTCTTTCTTTTTTGAAATATCCGCAATCTGTCTGGTAAAACCGGTACGGCAAAGCAAAATGCTGATAAACACAAAACCTGTCAAAGTTTTCAAAAATGCAATATGCTGAACAGACAAGCCCTGCTCCATTAATACCTTACTGAATATACCGATAGTTGCATTCAGAAGGGCTGCAGAAACTGCCAAAAATATTCCCATCAGTAAATCAGGCAGCTTCATATTTACTCCATAATACTTTCCACATAGTTACATTATTGTTTTTCGAAAAGAAAATCCCTCCAAAATCTTTATTTACCTCTTGATAATCAAACGCCTTTATTTCAGAAAGTTGCCGCGCTGCCTCCGCCATTCCCACCGCGGCCTGTCCTCGCTTAGGCGGGGGCGGGAATGACGGCAGACGTTGCGGCTGTTTTTTCAGACGACCTTCTCTCTCTCGCATATTCCAACAGGCCGTCTGAAAAGCGGAACCGTAGGCGGATCTCAGTTTTCCGCGGGCAAAGCCCGCGCTACACGTCGTCTGAAATCCGATTGGCGCCTCCTACGGCTGTTGTCCGTCTCAGCGTTCCTCAATCTCCACAAACGCCAAGTCTTCAGGGCCGGTGTAGTTCGCGCTCGGACGGATGATTTTGCCGTCTTTGCGCTGTTCGAGGACGTGTGCCGCCCAGCCGGTGGAGCGCGAAATCACAAACAGCGGCGTGAACATGGCGGTCGGTACGCCGAGTTTTTGGTAGGACACGGCGGAGAACCAGTCCAAGTTCGGGAACATTTTTTTCTCTTCCCACATCACGCTCTCCAAGCGTTCGGCGATGTCGAAGAGGCGCATGTCGCCCGCTTCGCGGCTCAAACCGCGCGCCACTTCTTTAATCACGACGTTGCGCGGGTCGGAAATGGTGTAAACCGGATGGCCGAACCCGATAACGATTTCCTTGCGGGCGATACGTTCGCGGATGTCGGCTTCGGCTTCGTCGGCGTTGCGGTAGCGTTTTTGGATGTCGTAGGCAACTTCGTTCGCACCGCCGTGTTTCGGACCTTTAAGCGCGCCGATGGCGCCGGTGATGCAGGAATACATATCCGAACCCGTACCGGCAATCACGCGGGCGGTGAAAGTGGAGGCGTTGAACTCGTGTTCCGCATACAGAATCAGCGAAACGTGCATGGCTTTCACCTGCGATTCGGTTGGGCGTTTGCCGTGCAACAGGTGCAGGAAGTGGCCGCCGATGGTGTCTTCTTTGCTTTCGACGTCGATGCGTTTGCCGTTGTGCGAATATTGATACCAGTAGAGCAGGATGCTGCCGAGGCTGGCGATGAGTTTGTCCGCAATGTCACGCGCTTCGCTTTCGGGGTGGCTTTCGCGTTCGGGATGAACGCAGCCGAGCATGGACACGCCGGTACGCATGACGTCCATCGGATGCGTGTGCGCAGGCAGGCTTTCCAAAACCTTAATCACGCGGATAGGCAGGCCGCGCATGGATTTGAGCTTGGCTTTGTAGGCGGCGAGTTCAAATTTGTTGGGCAGGTGGCCGTGAATCAACAGGTAGGCGACTTCTTCAAACTCGCATTTCTGCGCCAAATCAAGGATGTCGTAACCGCGGTAGCTCAAATCGTTGCCGGTGCGGCCGACGGTACACAGCGCGGTATTGCCCGCCGCCACGCCGGAGAGGGCAACGGATTTTTTCGGTTTGAAGGTCGGGGTTTCGGTGGTTGCAGTCATGGTATTTCTCCTTTGTGTTTTATGGGTTTTGGGTTTTCAGACGACCTATTCAAGGTTGGGGGTCGTCTGAAAACGGTTTTTACTTCTGAAACAATTTATCCAGCTTCTGCTCGAAGTCGTGATAATTCAAATGCTCGTAAAGCTCGGCGCGGGTCTGCATGGTATCGACCACCGCCGCCTGCGTGCCGTCGCGCATAATCGCCTCATAAACATTCAGCGCGGCCTTGCTCGCGGCGCGGAACGACGACAGCGGATACAGCACCAGCGACACGCCGTTGTCCGCCAGCTCGCGCTGCGTATAAAGCGGCGTCGCGCCGAATTCGGTAATGTTCGCCAACACGGGCACTTTCACCGCGTCCGCAAATTGCCGGTACATCGCCAAATCCGTCATCGCTTCGGGGAAAATCATGTCCGCGCCCGCTTCCACGCAAGCCTGCGCCCGCTCGATGGCGGCATCCAAACCTTCCACCGCCAGCGCGTCCGTCCGCGCCATAATCACAAAATTCTCATCCACGCGCGCATCGACGGCGGCTTTAATGCGGTCAACCATTTCATCTTTAGAAACAATGGCCTTGTTCGGACGATGCCCGCAACGCTTCTGCGCCACCTGGTCTTCGATATGCACCGCTGCCACGCCCGCACGCTCGAAGTTGCGAATCGTGCGCGCGATATTGAACGCCCCGCCCCAGCCGACATCGATGTCCACCAGCAAAGGCGTATCCACATTGTCCGTAATCCGCCGCGCATCAATCAGCACATCTTCCATCGTGGTGATGCCCAAATCCGGAATCCCGCACGAACAGGCCGCCACGCCGCCGCCCGACAGATACACCGCCTTAAACCCGCTCTGCGTCGCCAGCCGCGCAAAATAAGCGTTCACACAGCCGACCACGGCAAGGGGATTCGACTCCTTCACCGCTTGGCGGAAACGGGTGCCGGCAGAAAGTTGGCTCATGGTATTTCTCCTTTGTAGATTAGATTTTTTTCAGTATCGACTCAGCGGTCCGGTTTCCGCGAAACCCGAAACGAACCGTTCAAAAAGAAACAATAGTTTCAAAACCGTTTTCAGACGACCTTTCAAAACCCAAATCCATCAGGCCGTCTAAAAATCAAAATCAATAAAAACAATCAGTTAACAACTTCAATACAAACAATTCGGCTAAGGCGGAGGTATAAGGAATTTTTAATAATTTTTAAATTCGGAAAGGAAATACAGTTGGAAAGACAGAATTTTCAAAACCCAAACCGTCCGCAGAAATGCGGAAATCCCGATTCGGGCGAAGAGCCGTCAGACCGCCGCGACTACCCAAAAGCAGACGACGACGGATGCGGCAGAGATAGAAGAGGATCTATAACAAGACGGAGAAGTTTGGTACAGATTCATGATAGGGTTCCTTTGTAGTGCTATGTAGTTTTTATAAGTATGGACAAATTTAAAAAATAATTTTCAGGCTGTCAAATACTTTTTCTAAAATATTTTTAAAAAATTCAATCATTAATAAACAATACTTCAGAAACAAAACCCCAAACTCCCGCCTCAAAACGCCCCAAATCCTTAGCTGAAAAAGCCTACATCGCCATCAACCAATCAGAACGTTTTTAAACAATCCATCTTAAAAACAAATATAATTAATTCATTTATCAGGAATTTTTATTCAAACAAGAAAATAGGCATCCAAATCGCCCAAACCGCCCTATTTTCCACCTACTCCCTTTTCAGACGACCAGAACTAAAATAACATCATGATTTACAATTAAAACTATAATATTTAAAAATGTAGTCATATGTAGTTTTAAATATAAACAGGTCGTCTGAAAATCGTAACCCTATGATTTCAGTCGACCTTGCCCCAGCCGTAGCGTGGGCTCCGCCCACGAAAAAAACAACACTATTTATCGCCCGACTCGGAAACCAAGCCATCAATCCCGTGGGCAAAGTCCACGCTACAATCCGCGGCAGGTATTGCCGCGCCCTACCCGTCGCCCGTTGAATTTACTTATCAAGAAAATTTTTTGTATTTAAAGGGAAATTGTTTGCTTATCTCGGGCTCACGTTCATCCACCATAAAGCATAAAAAGGTCGTCTGAAATCCATCACCCCACGATTTCAGACGACCCCGACCCAGCCGTAGCGTGGGCTCCGCCCACGAAAAAAACAACACGGTTTATCGCCCGACTCGAAAACCAAACAGATGATTCCGTGGGCAAAGCCCACGCTACAATCCGCAGCAGTATCACGCGCCTACCCGCCGTCACGGTGGATTTATCCGTCAGGGAAGTTTTTTTGTAGTATTCAGTGAGAGAGTTCTTTGCTTCTATTGGATTCACGTTCATCCACCATAAAAGTTAAAAAGGTCGTCTGAAACCCGTAATCACATGGTTTCAGACGACCTTTTATCTTTCCCATCCGCTTTTCAGACGACCTTACAGCAAGAACATCGTTGCCAGCCCCAAGAAAATCAGAAAACCGCCGGAATCCGTTACCGCCGTAATCAGTACCGAGCTGCCCAAGGCAGGGTCGCGTCCGAATTTATCCATGATGACGGGGATGAGTACGCCGACCGAGGCGGCGAGCAAGAGGTTCAGTGTCATCGCGGCGACCATCACCAAACCGATGCCGATGCTGCCGTACAGCAGCCATGACACCACGCCCATGACCGTTCCCCAGATGATGCCGTTGACTAAGGCGACGCCGACTTCTTTTTTCAACAAACGTCCCGCCTGCATCCCTGTCAACTGCCCCATCGCCATCGCGCGGACAATCATGGTGATGGTTTGATTGCCGGAGTTGCCGCCGATACCGGCAACGATGGGCATCAGCGCGGCGAGTGCGACGATTTTTTCGATACTGCCTTCAAACGCGCCGATAACGCGGCTGGCGAGAAAGGCGGTGCAGAGGTTGACGGCAAGCCACATCCAGCGGTTTTTCACCGAATCCCAGACAGGCGCAAACAAATCTTCCTCTTCCTGCAAACCCGCCATGTTCAACATATCCGCTTCCGATTCTTCGCGGATAACGTCCACCATCTCGTCGATGGTAATCCTGCCGATGAGCTTTTTGTTTTCATCGACCACGGGCGCGGTGACCAAGTCATAACGTTCGAACGCCTGCGCCGCCTCTTCCACATCGTCTTCGGGACGGAAGCGCACGACTTCGGTCGCCATCACGTCTGCCACCAAGTCTTCGGGATCGGCAACCAAAAGTTTGCGGATGGGCAGCACGCCTTGCAGGATGTCGTTTTCATCGACCACAAAAATCTTGTCGGTATGGTCGGGCAGGCTCTCGAAACGGCGCAGGTAACGTAGCACCACTTCGCAGGCAACGTCTGCGCGGATGCTGACCAACTCGAAGTCCATAATCGCGCCGACTTGGTTGTCTTCATACGACATCGCCGCCTTGACTTGGGCGCGCTCTTCCTCGTCGCGCGTCTGCAAGGCTTCATAGACCACTTGGTGCGGCAAATCGCCCGCCAGCTCCGCCAGTTCGTCCGCGTCCAAGTCATCGACTGCCGCCAACAGCTCGTCTTTGTCCATCGACTCGATCAGCGTTTCGCGCACCGCGTCGGAGACTTCCAGCAACACTTCGCCGTCGTCTTCAGGCGTAACCAGAAGCCAGACGATATTACGCTCGCGCGGCGGCAACGATTCCAACACCGCCGCCACGTCGGCAGGGTGCAGCTCGTTCAAAAGGACGGTCAGCTCGGTAAATTTCTCGCGCAACGCCTCGTCCTCAATCGGCACACCTTCCTCAATTTGCGGGAAGGCAGGCGAGAGGATTTCGCACAGCGCGTGGATACGGTCGAAATCGGCGGAAACGCGCTCTACGTCGCTTTCGATACCGTCGTTTTCAAGGTTCGGAGGGGTTTGTTCGATGCTCATAAATGCTCCGCCCGCCGGATGCGGGAAAGCATTTCGGCGGGATGGTTATCGTGTATTTCGGGATAAACCGGAAGGGAAGTTCAGTAAAAACGAACTGGGAAGGTCCATAATAAAAGCCTGCTGATTCAGGCGTCGTGTTGGAAACGGAGCGTATTTTACCGCGTTTCGAGGCGGTTTACTATTTTTAACTGAAAAGGTCGTCTGAAATTTATAAATTTCAGACGACCTTTCAACACCTTATTAAGGTAAAACACCTAATTTTTCAAGAATTTCAACTTTTTTAAGATCTAACGCACTTAGTTTCTCGATCAGTTTATTATATTTCTCTTCCGACTCCATTATTTCTTTGGGAAACCCGTTGGTTAATTTGCTAAATAGCAATTTTCCGTCATCATCAAAATATTCTTCCTCTCCACCAAAAACGGATCCATGAGTTTGAATCATTTTTTTACCATTAGGATAAAAAAACGTAGTGAGTACATTTTCCTCTTTAAGATCGGTTTCACTCGTCATGACCAGTTTGCCATCCACATAATTACCATAGACAACTTCATTGCGATCAACATTTATTTGTTTGAAATTGAATACCTTCCCATCCTCTGAGTAGAAAGTTAAGATACCGTCTACAACTGCTGAAGAATTAAAGTTTTTCTCATTTTTAACCGAGATCACAGCCGGGTCGATTTGTTTAGTTCCACTATCCTGATAAAAATCCTGAATCACTAAGTTTCCATCAGCGGTCTTACCCAAAATCTCGCGATAAAAACCTCCTTTAGCGGGACGTTTTGCCAGTTTGGATTTGGACGTAAAGTAATAGACTTTTTTCTCTCGTAACGGAACATCAATTAGTTTGGATGTTTTAGCGACAGAATATTTCTCCCAATCTTGCGCACTGGCAGGAATAGGAAGCGCAGTTTTTTCTGTTTTGTATACGCTAGATTGTTGGTGATGCGATGCAAAACTTGCCGCCGAATTATCTTTAATTGCCGAGCAGGCACTCAATGCGCCTGTAACAAATAAAACAATCAATAATTTTTTCATAAAATTCCTTTTTAAAACATCATCTAAATACTGGCAACTTAAACAATTATAGAAGGTGGAAGATCATCTAAAAATTTTTCCAAACAATTTTACCATGAATAATGTTATTTCCATATTTTGTATTGTCTACTTTGCAAAAATCTCAGCTTTCCAGAAAACACTTCTATGGTCCAATCCCAATGGATCAATCCATAAAGTCGGATTGACAACATAGGCGTACAGGTTTTCCCCGCCTTTCAACCCAATCGGATCCTGACTTACAAACCGCCCGATTTCAGGGTCGTAATAGCGGAAACGGTTGTAGTGCAGCCCGCTTTCTTCGTCGTAATACTGACCTTGGAAGCGGAACGGGATATTGACTTCGAGGCCGTCTGAAACAGTATGTTACGGATTCTGCCCCATGCTTCGTATTCCGCCATCCATACGGCTTCGCCTTTTGCATTGTGTGCGGCAATCGGTGTGCCGAGATGGTCAATGAACAATTAATCATATGATCCTAAACCTACGAATTTCTTAAGAATTTAGCTAATTTAATGTAGTGATCAAAAGAGTTATTGCAGCTTGCTTTGCATCATAAGTGAAACTTAAATAATCCCATACGATATTCGAATTCTTAAATTCTAATTTCATTGGGTTGATAAGCTCATAACTTGAAGCCAAAATAGGATATTTCTTAATAAACCTACGAACAATCTTCGAATTAAGTATAGTGTTATCTAAATAAACATAATCTTTAAATATGATATAAATCTCAATTTTATGAGAGATAACGATTATTATATTTGCTTTTTCACTTAGGTATGTAATTTCCCTATCAAATACATAGCTTTTTCCAGAAAGTGTAAAAAACTCCTTTAATTTATTAGGAAATTTCTCCATAAAATCAATAGCTATATTATTATCTATCGTAATTCTTTTATGATTCATAGATACTTGTAAGTTATTCATATCATTTTCCATGATTAATCAATTTAGAGGCCTTCTGAGACGGTTTCTTGACGGATTCTACCCCATACTTCGATTCGGCCATCCATGCGGATTGGTTTCGGGAGCGTAACTGTACGGCTCAGTGGATGCCCAAATGTCTTTACTTCATGGCGATACAATATTTTTAACTGAAAAGGCCGTCTGAAAAGAGGGTAAGCTTTTCAGCCGGCCTTGATATTTTGCATTATTAATCCAATCTACTTTTCACTCAGCATTCTTAAGATTAAACTTATGCCCGAATACCATGGTAAATGAATATATATTTATCATCTTTTTTATGGATAGAACCTTCTAATGTGAGGTCAGTTTCTTCATTATTTGCATATAAACAACTTTCGATCCCTATAATTTCTTCAGTATTATTCATTTTATATATTTCAAATATTGCTCTGTTATCATTTTGTGCAGATAACGCAATTTCTTTAGGTGCTAATGATAATTTTTTATCTAAAATATTTTCATAATCTAGTTCTTCCAAAATTTCATCATACACATTTTTATTAAGCTGAAATTTAATTTCAAGCTGTTTAAAATCTCTTTGATTCAATAAATTTAAAAATTCTTCTATAAGATCAAAAAAATTCTCTTTTATTTGATATGTAAACATATTTATTTTCTTGCGGTGATGCCAGGCGTGGCTTCTGGCTGTGCCGTCCAGACTATCGTGGCGGAATACCTGCCTAAGGGAAGGGGGCGCGTACTGCCGCTGCGGTTTTCTATTTTAATGAGTTGGTTGTAACTGTTCCAATGGTAGACTGTGGTTTTGACATTTAAAGGCCGTCTGAACCCCTAATTTAGTTTCAGACAGCTTTTAATTATCCCCTTTATACTTTTGAAGCTCTTCCAACTCTTTTTCATTGAAACAAACTTGCCCTTTATCCTCGAGTTTGAGTAGGCGCCAAACGGTAGTTTCCCAATAAATGGGATTACCGGTAGGCAGAAGTTCTCCTCGATTGATTGGTTTTCATGACGAATAAAGTTATCAAAGCCGTATTTTCCTAATAATATTAGTAATAAGCAGTATTGTTTATTTCATAACGTTGATGAAGCTTAGCATCTGGCAATGCGAATTTTTGTCCATCTTTTTGAAGATATGCCTCTGTTAATTCAAAATGTTCATTGAACTTCAATTTCAACGTGGCAAACTGATTTATTGAAGGTGTACTGATATTATGCGCCCGAGTCCTTCTGGGGAATGCCTGTTTAAATATCTTGTATAACCCGTTTAGTCGGTCATCATCGTATATAATTTTATAATCATTCTGCTCTTGTTCTTCAGTCTTAAATGGATGCA
>CAJZEA010000033.1:0-11253 GCA_915066515.1 uncultured Neisseria sp.
ATAACATGCAGTTCAACACTAAAGACATCCAAGTCAGCAAAGCTTGTAAAGAATTTACCATCACCCTGAAACACACCGGTACCCAGCCTAAATCGGGCATGGGCCACAATATCGTGATTTCTAAAGCGGAAGACATGGATGGCGTATTGAAAGACGGCGCTACTGCCGGTGCCGATGCCGATTATGTAAAAGCCGGTGATGCCCGTATCGTTGGTCATACTAAATTGATTGGCGGCGGCGAAGAGGCTTCCGTAACCGTTGATCCTGCCAAACTGGCCGACGGCAGCTACAAATTCTACTGCTCATTCCCCGGACACGGTGCTTTGATGAATGGTACCGTTACCTTGGTTGACTAAATCGCCGACAATCAAACAGCCTGCCCGCGTGCAGGCTGTTTTTTATCTGTATGGCGGAGCAGTCGGAGTAGAATATAGGCCGTCTGAAAACCATTTGAGAACACGCCAACATGAATCCGTTTGAAACCAAAAGCGTTACCTTTGCCGAACCGATAGAAATGCTGTATGCCTGCCACGGCAAAGTGCGCCGTTTCTGCGGCCAAGTCGCCATGCTGTCGGACTATATCGCCGAAAACGGCTGCAATCAGATTGTTTTGCAAACCATCCGCCAAATCGCCCAGTATTTCAACGTTGCCGCCCCGCTGCACCATGAAGACGAAGAGGAAAACTTCTTCCCGCTCCTGCTGCAATACGCGCCGCAGGCAAAGGAAAGCGTGGATGAGCTTTTGCG
This sequence comes from uncultured Neisseria sp., assembly GCA_915066515.1. GTDB lineage: Bacteria > Pseudomonadota > Gammaproteobacteria > Burkholderiales > Neisseriaceae > Neisseria. The sequence continues at coordinate 748 of CAJZEA010000033.1, forward strand.
CCAACATGTCAGCCTGCATGGCAACTGGGATGCCGTGGCTGTCGAATTTGCCAAGCTCGAAGCAGACAACGCCTATATCCCCGATGCGGAAGCGTTCAAACGCTTTGTGGCAGGTTACGATGTGCATCTGGCGATTGAAGAACCCTTGTTTGACATGGGCAAAATGTTTATCCCCAAAGAGAAACTGACCGAAATCGGCGAAATCATGGCGGCGCGCCGACGCAGGTAAGGTCGTTTACAGATTGCCGTTTCTTCAAACAAAGGTCGTCTGAAAACTTGAAAACAGAGTTTCAGACGACCCCTGTATCCCCCGTAACACAAGCACGTTGTCTGAAAAGGAAGCAAACCATGCTGACGCCAAAAAGCTGCGATTTGTTCAATATCCCGTTTTTCCAGTTTGCCCAGCTCAAAAAATACCAGCCCGAAAGCATCCCGCAAATCAAAGCCGACTACAAGGAAAACTGGCAGATATGGCAGCAGCTGATACAGCAGGTCGCCGCAGACTTGGGCAAACCTTTCGCCCCGCCGCATATCGAACGCTGGTGTAACGGCTGGCAGGTTCGCGCCCATTTCTTCGCCTACTTCAAATACGCCCAATACAAAAACTCCGCCGCCATCCTGTCGATACTGCTCAACCGCCGCCGCCTGAGCGTCAGCTTGGACTGGCACTGCTACAAAGCCGACGTGTCGCCGATTGCGCTGCCGGAATACAACCGCTGGCTGGATGATTTCGATACCGAAAAATACGCCGCATTCGATATGTGGCACGGCGCGGAAAGCGAATACGACGACTACCGCACCGTCGCACAACAAAGCGAATCCGACCGAAGGTTGCAAAACGACGAAGACTTTTTCTGCATCGGCAAACATATCGAACGCGACGATTTGGGCAAGCAGGATGTAGCAAAATGGATAGTCGAAACGGTGGAAGATTTGTTGCCGCTTTACGAAGCCTGTCACGGCAAATGATTTAGAACATATCAACCCAACCCAAAGGTCGTCTGAAAATCAGATTGAGAACATTTCAGACGACCTGATTTCCAAAGTGAACAAAATGACCGAAACCCAATCCCTAGAACTCGCCAAAGCGTTGATTTCCCGCCCGTCCGTTACCCCCGACGACCGAGATTGCCAAAAACTGCTTGCCGAACGCCTGCACAAAATCGGTTTTGCGGCTGAAGAACTCCATTTCGGCGACACCAAAAACATTTGGTTGCGACGCGGCACGCAGGCTCCCGTCGTCTGTTTTGCAGGGCATACCGACGTCGTGCCGACAGGCCCTGTTGAAAAATGGGATTCGCCCCCGTTCGAACCGACCGAACGCGACGGAAGATTATACGGGCGCGGCGCGGCGGACATGAAAACCAGCATCGCCTGCTTCGTTACCGCCTGCGAACGCTTCGTTGCCGAACATCCCGACCACCAAGGCAGCATTGCGCTTCTGATTACTTCCGACGAAGAGGGCGACGCGCTGGACGGTACGACCAAAGTCGTCGATGTATTGAAAGCGCGCGACGAGCTTATCGACTACTGCATCGTCGGCGAACCGACCGCCGTGGACAAATTGGGTGATATGATTAAAAACGGCCGACGCGGCTCGCTGTCGGGCAACCTGACCGTCAAAGGCAAGCAAGGCCATATTGCTTATCCGCATTTGGCAATCAATCCCGTCCATACTTTTGCCCCGGCCTTGTTAGAGTTGACGCAGGAAGTCTGGGACGAAGGCAACGAATACTTCCCGCCGACCAGCTTTCAAATTTCCAATATCAACGGCGGCACAGGCGCGACCAACGTCATTCCGGGCGAGCTGAACGTCAAATTCAATTTCCGCTTCTCCACCGAGTCCACCGAAGCAGGGCTGAAACAACGCGTCCATGCCATTTTGGACAAACACGGCGTGCAATACGATTTGCAGTGGTCGTGCTCGGGGCAGCCCTTCCTGACCCACGCGGGCAAACTGACCGACGTGGCACGCGCAGCCATTGCCGAAACCTGCGGCGTAGAGACCGAATTGTCCACCACCGGCGGCACTTCGGACGGACGCTTCATTAAAGCCATTGCGAAAGAACTCATCGAATTAGGCCCGTCCAATGCCACCATCCACCAAATCAACGAAAACGTGCGGCTGGACGATATTCCGAAGCTGTCGGCGGTGTATGAGGGGATATTGGCGCGGTTGTTGGCTGAAAAGGCCGTCTGAAAACGGCAGAAGGGTATTACTCCGCCAAAATCGGCATATATTGAGGCAATACCTTAAGGAACATCCTACGACGGTTCAATCAATTCTTTATCATAATAAGAATGGCGATGGATACGGGGACACATTTTCAGGAAGGTAGATTTTTATTAAGTCTTTTTATTGATAGGGCATTCCATTCAATTTTCTTAAGTGATATTGTGATACCAACTCGTTGATAAGGAGAAAAATGATGAAGTACGATAATTTTTTCTTTCCCGCAGACGATCTTGCTGCCAGTTGCCGCTTTTACCAAGAAGTGCTGGATTTGCCTGTTAAATTCGACTTTTCCGAAAACGGCATGGTTGCTTTTCGGGTAGGCGACGAAGAAGCCGCCATCATTCTCAAAGAGCGGAAAAAGTTTCCCGATATGACGCCTACCGTGTGGATTGAAGTGGAAGATGTGCAGGCAAAATATGCGGCGTTACAGGGTAGGAATATCCGTTTTCTAAGCGAACCTTTCCGCATTCGTACCGGATGGGCTGTGGAATTTATCGATCCGTCGGGTAATCGGTTAGGGTTTGTAGATTACCGGGAATAAAAGTCTATGAAATGAAAGCGGGATGCGGTGTGATATTGGCAAAGAAGCCGATAAATCGTTATAACAGTAACAGGGAGGAGCAAGCCTCCCTTTATCGTAAATTGATCTATCCCTATGATTACCCTACCTGCGATTGCTGCGCCAAACCGCCGATTTTCACAAGAATTTCTTAAGGAATATAACCGTGCCGTCAAATTACTTTCATACGCGTGAACGATTGGGTGCTTTAGGCGGCATCGTGCAACATCATACCGCCTTGTACCGCAGCGTGGCGGTACATGAACCGACCGTGGTTATCGTGCGGCGCGGATGCAAGAAGCTGCGGTGGGCGGGGCGCGAATTGAGGATTGCGGCGGGTGAGGCTGTCGCCTTGGCAGGCGGGCAGACGTTTGACGTCATTAATATTCCCGATTCAGACGACCTCTATCAGGCGCAATGGATTGCTTTCGAACAGGAAGCCATAGAAAGGTTTGCCGCACAATACGGGACGGCGCAGGCAGTGTGTGATGCGGTGAAGCTGCCGCACCCCGGGCGGATGAGCGCGGCGTTTGATTATGCGGCTGCGGTACTGGCGGATGAAGAAGTGCCGCAGAATGCGGCGGAGGCCGCGCTTTGCGGCGTGTTGGCGTGGTTGCAGCATGACGGCATCGGTTTTGCCGTGTACGAAGGCGTCAACCTGATGCGGCAAATCCGCAAACTGATTACCGCCGATATGGCTGCGGACTGGTCGTCGGCGATGCTGGCGCAGCGGCTTAATTGCAGCGAGGCCGCGTTGCGGCGGCGGTTGGCGCGGCAGGACACGAATTTCCGTACGCTGCTGACGGATGTACGCATGATGCGCGCGCTGACGCTATTGCAGGTTACGCAATGGCCGGTGGCGCAGATTGCCGGCGCGGTCGGCTATGACTGCCCGTCTCGTTTCAGCGCGCGCTTCAAAGAGCGGTTCGGCTGCGTGCCGTCGGCGGTTCGCTCGGAAGCGGAGCCGGCGGCATATCGGCGCACGGGGCAGGTCAGCGTCGGTGTTCGACCGTGAATTTTGCTTCGCCCAAGCTGTTTGCCCTAGTAAAGAAACCGACCAGCGCGGGTGTGGATTCGGCGGTGATGTTCGGCAGCTTGGCGACTTTCAGCGCGGTGAGTGTGAATTCGTAGCGGTGTTTCCTGCCTTCGGGAGGACACGCGCCGCCGTAGCCCGGAGTGCCGAAGTCTGTGCGGGTTTGCAGTGCGCCTTTGGGCAGCCTGCCGCCTTGCGCGGTAATGCCTGCGGGCAGGCGGCGGACATCGGCTGGGATGTCGGCGACCACCCAGTGCATCCAGCCCAGACCGGTCGGCGCGTCTTTATCGTAAACGGTCAGGACGAAACTTTTTGTCCCTGCGGGCGGATTTTTCCACGACAGCGCGGGCGAAGCATTGCCGCCCGAACAGCCGAAGCCGTAAGGCGCGCTCAAAAGCTGGTTTTGCGTGAAGCCGCCGTCTTTGGACGGGTTGTCGAATTGCAGCGTGAATGCGCCCTCGGCAAAGGCGGCGGTTGAAAAAGCCAGCAGTACGGCGGAGAGGATGCGGGTTTGCATAGATGATTCCTTTGCTTGATGAATAAGTGGATTCATTATAGGCTGTCAATGGCGGCAGGAATGTGCCGAAACGGTTGGATGATGTGCCGAAATGCGCAAATGCAAAAATCCGTGGTTTCAGACGACCCTTTGCAGGTCGTCTGAAATCTTTAATTCCTTTCCCTGAGGCTTTAGAAACATCGAATATTTAGGAATTGCCGCAACCCAAACCTCAAGATTTACGTCATAGCCCGTTCCTGCGCCGGCGTGCGGGAATGGCGAAAATTGGGGATTTTGCCGTCAAATCCATGATAGAGATACGGAGCAAACGAATGATTACCCTGCCTTCCTTAAACAATCTGCCGTCAAAATGGGGTGAAATCCGCCATTGGCTCGAAACCCAAGTTTTTGAATGTGAAGTCATGCCGTATCCCAATCTGACGGAACGCGAAGCCAAGCAGTTCGAGCAGGATTTTATCGACCGTATCGGCTGCGCGCCTGAAGAATATGTCCGTATCCGCCGCGCCATCCGTTTGTTGGAAGCGAGTTATCCCGACAGTCCGAACGAACTGACCTCCGCCGCCATTGCCACGCCTTTGGGCGAGATGTTGGCGGTGTTCGGCAGTAAAGGGTTGTGTTTGCTGGAGTTTGTCGGACAGAAGCATATGGAGCAGGAAATTACTGCCGTCCAAAAAGCCTTGCGCGGACGGTTTGTGTTTCGGGAAGATGAGCGAACGCAACTTCTGCGGCAGGAATTGGACTTATACTTCAAGGGTCGTCTGAAAACCTTTGCCACGCCTTTGGAGCAGGTGGGAACCGAATTTCAAAAGCAGGCATGGGATGCGCTCTTGGCGATTCCTTACGGCGAAACGCGCAGCTACAAGGAGCAGGCGCAGCGTTTGGGCAATCCTAAAGCCGTCCGCGCCGTTGCCGCCGCCAACGGGCAGAACAAAGTGTCCATCCTGATTCCCTGCCACCGCGTCATCGGCAGCGACGGCAAGCTGACCGGCTACGCAGGCGGCTTGAACCGCAAACAATCGCTGCTTGCTTTGGAACGCAGCGAAGTTCAGACGACCTTGTTTTGATTTTGAGGTCGGATACTGGTATCCGATAACGCCGATTGAAATTATCGGATTCGAAAATCCGACCTGACTAAAATAGAGCAGCGGCAGATTGCTCATCAATGCCCGAACTGCCGGAAAGGAGAAATACGAATATGAACCTGAAAAACCGCCATTTCCTGAAACTTTTGGATTTCACGCCCGAAGAAATCACCGCCTACCTCGACCTTGCCGCCGAATTGAAAGCCGCCAAAAAGGCAGGGCGTGAAGTGCAGCGGATGAAAGGGAAGAACATCGCCCTGATTTTTGAAAAAACATCGACCCGCACCCGCTGCGCGTTTGAAGTCGCCGCGCGCGACCAAGGGGTGGGGGTGACTTATCTGGAGCCGTCCGCCAGCCAAATCGGGCATAAGGAAAGCATTAAAGACACCGCCCGCGTGTTGGGCAGGATGTACGACGGCATCGAATATCGCGGCTTCGGGCAGGATGTGGTCGAAGAATTGGCGAAATACGCCGGCGTGCCCGTGTTCAACGGCTTGACCAACGAGTTCCACCCCACCCAAATGCTCGCCGACGCGCTGACCATGCGCGAACACAGCGGCAAACCCTTGAACCAAACCGCGTTTGCCTACGTCGGCGACGCGCGTTACAACATGGCGAATTCGCTGCTGGTGTTGGGCGCGAAGCTCGGCATGGACGTGCGTATCGGCGCACCGAAAACCTTGTGGCCGTCTGAAAACATCGTCGCCCGCGCCCGCGCCGTCGCCGAAGAAACCGGCGGAAAAATCTTGCTGACCGAAAACGCGGAAGAAGCCGTCAAAGGCGTCGATTTTATCCATACGGACGTGTGGGTCAGCATGGGCGAGCCGAAAGAGGCGTGGCAGGAACGCATTGATTTATTGAAAGATTACCGCGTTACTCCCGAACTGATGGCGGCATCGGGCAATCCGCAGGTCAAATTCATGCACTGCCTGCCCGCCTTCCACAACCGCGAAACCAAAGTCGGCGAATGGATTTACGAAACCTTCGGCTTAAACGGCGTGGAAGTAACGGAGGAAGTGTTCGAAAGCCCCGCCAGCATCGTGTTCGATCAAGCGGAAAACCGTATGCACACGATTAAAGCGGTGATGGTGGCGGCGCTGGGGGATTGACGGCGCTTCTGTTCGAATCCATTAAAAAGGTCGTCTGAAAATCAATATATCGGGTTTTCAGACGACCTTTTGCCTTTATATCCTTTATAATCACGTCCATCACATTTTTATCCGCGCGCCCCTCCAAGCGGCGACGGAGCAATATGCGGCAGAGGCAGTCCGAATACGCCGCCCATCCGAAAGGTTCGCATGACCACTTATTCCCTCTTCGTTACCTGCCCGCGCGGTCTCGAAGCCCCTTTATCCCAAGAACTCGAACAACTCAAATGCCAAGACATCCGCGCCGTTGACGGCGGCGTCGCGTGCAAAGGCGGCATGGAGCAGGTGTACCGCATCAACCTGCATTCGCGCACCGCAAGCCGCGTGTTGCTGCGCCTGACCAAAAGCGGCTACCGCAGCGAGCAAGACATTTACAAAGCGGCGAAAAACATCCGCTGGACGGATTGGTTCGACTTGGAACAAACCTTCAAAGTCAAAGTAGAAGGCAAACGCGCCCAAGTCAAAAGTTTGGATTTTGTCGGATTGAAAATCAAAGATGCCGTGTGCGACGTGTTCCGCGACGCTTGCGACGCGCGCCCAAGCGTCGGCAAAATCCGCCCCGACATCCGCATCCATGCCTTTATCGACGAGCGCGATATTCAAATTTTCATCGACACATCCGGCGAAGCCTTGTTCAAACGCGGCTACCGCCAAGACACAGGCGAAGCGCCGATGCGCGAAAACTTGGCGGCGGGCTTGCTGCTGCTGGCTGGCTATGACGGCACGCAGCCTTTCCAAGACCCTTTTTGCGGCAGCGGCACCATCGTCATCGAAGCCGCGTGGATTGCCGCCCGCCGTGCGCCCGGTTTGATGCGCCGTTTCGGGTTTGAAAAGCTGAAAAACTTTGATGCCGCCCTTTGGAAAAGGCTGCAACACGAAGCCGAAACGCAAATCCGTCCCGCGCCAGCCCCGATTTCGGGCAGCGACAACGACCGCTATATGATCCGCGCCGCCGTTGCCAACGCCCAAGCTGCCGAAGTGGACACGTTTATCCGTTTTGAAGTCAAAGACGCGCAGGACACCCGTCCGAACGGGGAAGGCGGCATTTTGATTTCCAATCCGCCTTACGGCGTCCGCCTTGCCGAAATCCAAGCCCTGCAAGCCCTTTACCCGCAGTTGGGCGCGTGGTTGAAACAGCATTACGCGGGCTGGCTGGCGGGCATGTTTACCGGCGACCGCGATATGCCGAAATTCATGCGCCTTTCGCCCAAACGCAAAATCCCGCTCTACAATGGCAACTTAGGCTGCCGCCTGTTTTTGATGGATATGGTCAAAGGGTCGAACCGATAAATACGGTTAAAGGTCGTCTGAAAACCAAGGCAGCGATGCCGTATCGTTTTCAGACGACCTTTTCGTTTGGAAAAGAGTGAGGGAAACATGATACAAAACAACGCGCCAAACAAGCGCACAATATCCGCTCTTCCGCTTATCGCAGCGGGCATCTTCTGCCTGCTTGCCGTCGGGCGCGCGGAAGCCATGTCGCAGCCTTTGACGCAACATGTGGAAATCATCAATCGTTGCGAACACGCCGTCGAAGCGCGAGCCAAGCAGCGGCTGACGCGACCGTGGAAGCAGATTCCCCGCCGATTCACTTTGGAAGCGGGCGGACGTTTGGAAGACAGTAGGCAGTTGGCGGGGTTGTTCGGTTTCGGTGTGAGACAGGCGCCGCCGCCTAAAGTATCGTTCAGTCATCAGGGACAGGAAATTTCTTCGGCAGTTATCAAACGCTTTATGTACGCCGATGAGCATTTCATCATCATCGCCTGTTCGGAAAACATGACCGATGAAGAGAAAATGAGTCCGCAAGAATGGTATCGTTGGCGGAATGAGCAGCGAAAGCAGGAAATGGGCGGGTAATCCGATGAGGTTGATTGCGTTTATTTGCTCAAGCGTAGGAACTTTCTTTCAATAGGAACTGTCTGATTCCGCTCGGATGTCCCGTGAAAACAGCGCGGTGGCTCGTGTCGCCTGCCGCAAAATTTGTACTGAGGTCGTCTGAATCACAATATTGGAGGAAATAATATGATTAAACCTGCTGTTTTAAGCATTGCCGCTGCTATGGTTTTGGCAGCTTGTGGTACGTCTGGTAAGGAAGATGCCCCTATGGTCGGCGCGGCAAATCCGGCTTCTGAGTTTTGCGTGAAGCAGGGCGGGAAATTGGAAATGAAAAAAGACAAGGACGGCGGCGAATATGCGCTGTGCCATCTGCCGGACGGTACGGTCGTCGAAGAATGGGAATATTTCCGTCAGAACAATAAAAATTAACGCTTTGGGCATTCGGACGAGATGATGTTCTGATTGCCGTGTAAAGTCGATAAAGAAAGGTCGTCTGAAACCTTGTTTAAGGGTTTCAGACGACCTTTTGTCGTGTTAGCGATGGAATGCAGTTACGCGGTTTGCTGGACTTCCAGTTTGGTCACGCCGCCCATGTAAGGCTGCAAGGCGGCGGGAATATTGATGCTGCCGTCGGCGTTTTGATGATTTTCCAAAACCGCGACCAAAGTGCGACCAACCGCCAAGCCGGAGCCGTTCAAAGTGTGTACCAAGCGGTTTTTGCCGTTTTCGTCTTTGAAACGCGCCTTCATGCGGCGGGCTTGGAAATCTTCGCAGTTGGAACAGCTTGAGATTTCGCGGTAGGTATTTTGCGCGGGAACCCAGACTTCCAAGTCATACGTTTTGGTTGCGCCGAAGCCCATGTCGCCGGTACACAGGGTAATCACGCGGTAGGGCAGTTCCAAAGCCTTCAGGATGTTTTCGGCGTGACCGACCATTTCTTCCAGTGCTTCGTATGATTTTTCGGGATGAACAATTTGTACCATTTCCACTTTGTCGAACTGGTGTTGGCGAATCAGACCGCGCACGTCTTTGCCGTATGCGCCCGCTTCGGAGCGGAAACATGGCGAATGGGCGGTCAGCTTCAGCGGCAAATCGCCTTCCGCCAAAATGCTGTCGGCAACGGTGTTGGTCAGCGTCACTTCGGCGGTCGGAATCAGATATTGCGTTTTTTTGCTTTCGTCGCCGCCGCGGGTAACGTGGAACAAATCTTCTGCAAATTTAGGCAGTTGGCCTGTACCTTGCAGGGTCGTGTCGTCCACGATGTAGGGCGTGTAATGCTCGGTGTAGCCGTGTTTCAGCGTGTGCGTATCGAGCATGAATTGCGCCAGCGCGCGGTGCAGGCGGGCGATTTGACCTTTCATGACGGTAAAGCGCGCGCCGGACAGTTTCGCACCACCTTCGAAATCCAAGCCCAAAGGTTCGCCTAAATCGACATGGTCTTTGATTTCAAAGTCAAATTCGCGCGGGGTACCGACTTTGCGGACTTCGACGTTTTCGGTTTCGTCTTTACCGACGGGTACGCTTTCGTGCGGCAGGTTGGGAATGCTCAACAACCATGCGTCCAATTCTTTCTGAACGGCATCCAAATCGGCGGCAGCCTGCTCCAAATCGGTTTTGATTTGGGCGACTTGATCCATGGCAGCCTGCGCCTCTTCGTGTTTGCCCTGTCCTTTCAATGCGCCGATTTGTTTGGAAATGCTGTTGCGTGAGGCTTGCAGTTCTTCTGTTTTTACTTGGACGGCTTTGCGCTGCTCTTCCAAGGCATTGAAACGTGCGGTATCAAACTCGTAACCACGCTGCGCCAAACGTTCGGCGACGGCTGCGGTGTGGCTGCGGAGCTGTTGGATGTCTAACATTTTGTTCTCTCAATAAGATTTGGAAATGGCGTCATTGTAAACCAAATTAAGGATATTTTCACAATGGAAGCGTTGGGCGGCGGGCTTTGCGGCAAACATGAAAAGGGTCGTCTGAAACGCCGGATTTAAGTTTTCAGACGACCTCGGACGGATTCGGATACGCTAAACGCGATGCCGTCGGATTTGTTTTTTCTATAGTGGATTAACTTTAAACCAGTACGGCGTTGCCTCGCCTTAGC